>NZ_JBGONO010000007.1:0-126532 GCF_041439165.1 Enterovibrio sp. FF113
GCGGACTGTTAATCCGTATGTCGCAAGTTCAAGTCTTGCAGGGGGAGCCACATTACGAAGGCCTTGTCGAAAGACGAGGCCTTTTTCGTTTGGGATTTTCACTGCGTGATTTGTTGCAAGCCTAGGCGTCCCCAATAAGTCTTGCAGGGGGTGCCACATTACAAAGGCCTTAACTAGGCGTCCCCGACGAAAGACGAGGCCTTTTTCGTTTGGGTTTTAAAAATCCCCTACCTAACTGTTATTAATCGTTTACTTGCATGTAAAACAAAGGGGCATTTCGCACAAAGATCGTTCATTACTCCCCTTTTGATGAAAAACCCTTCTGCCTATCTGTTGTTATAGCGGCGTCAAACGCCGATAATACAAAGATCTTTATAAATTTTCGAAGAATGGCATGACTGAGTATTTGTTGCTTCTTGTCGGCACTGTCCTTGTGAACAACTTTGTGTTGGTTAAGTTTCTTGGCTTGTGCCCTTTTATGGGTGTGTCAAAGAAACTTGAAACCGCAATTGGGATGGGGCTTGCGACCACCTTTGTACTGACTCTCGCGTCAGTAAGCGCCTATTTGGTCGAGACCTATATATTGGCGCCGTTAGGCTTAGAGTACCTGCGTACCCTTAGCTTTATTCTTGTTATCGCCGTTGTTGTACAATTCACAGAAATGGTCGTACATAAAACCAGCCCAACGCTCTATCGTTTGCTGGGCATTTTCCTGCCTCTGATCACAACCAACTGTGCCGTTCTGGGTGTTGCTCTGCTAAACATTAATGAAAGACATAACTTTATTGAGTCGATCATTTATGGCTTTGGTGCTGCCGCAGGGTTCTCATTAGTGTTGATTTTGTTCGCTGCCATGCGTGAACGCATTGCTGCAGCCGATGTGCCAAGCCCATTTCGTGGTGCTTCCATTGCAATGATCACCGCTGGTCTGATGTCGCTAGCGTTTATGGGCTTTACTGGGTTGGTGAAATTGTAATGACCGGAATTTTTATTGCGGTACTGGCTATCGCCGTTCTCGCCGCTATATTTGGTATTTTACTCGGGTTCGCATCCATTCGCTTTAAAGTGGAGTCCGACCCTATCGTTGAACAGATCGATGCCATCTTGCCCCAAACACAGTGTGGTCAATGTGGCTATCCAGGTTGTCGCCCTTATGCAGAGGCGATTGCTAACGGCGACACCATCAACAAATGTCCTCCTGGTGGTCAGGCAACCATCGAAAAGCTCGCCGATTTGATGGGCGTGGAAGTAACAGAATCCGCCCACGAAGAAGAGAATGTCAAAACCGTCGCTTTCATTATCGAAGACGACTGCATAGGCTGTACCAAATGCATTCAAGCCTGCCCTGTTGATGCCATTATTGGCAGCACAAAAGCCATGCATACTGTAATTAAAGATGAGTGCACTGGCTGTGACTTATGTGTTGCCCCCTGCCCGACTGACTGTATTGTAATGATCCCTTTAAAAACAACGCCTGAAACATGGAAATGGCAGTTAGAACAAATCCCAGTTGTTCAGCTCCCGAGCGAGACTAACAAAAACGACAAGGGGGTTAAGCAAGCATGATCGCCCTTATCGAAGAAATAAAACAAGGTCAAATCTGGGATTTCCATGGAGGCATTCATCCACCAGAAAACAAACGCCAGTCGAGTGAGTTCAGCATCCTGCCCGCAGAGATTCCAAACGAGATCGTTTTGCCGCTGAAACAACACATCGGCACAACAGGTCAACTATTGGTGGCTGTTGGCGAAAAGGTGCTAAAAGGTCAGCCACTGACCAAATCTGACATACTGCAATGCTGCCCCGTTCACGCGCCTACGTCAGGAGACGTTATTGCGATTGAACCTCGCACTATCGCGCATGCCTCAGGTTTGTCAGAAACCTGTATCGTGATTCGCCCAGATTTTGATGATAAGTGGTGCGACAAAGTCAGCATGTCTGACTTCCACACAGCCTTGCCAGAAATATTGATCGACCATATTCGCATGATGGGCATTGCCGGCATGGGTGGCGCGGGTTTCCCATCCGCCAGAAAACTGCAAACCGCGCTCGCACGCACAAAAGTGCTGATCATCAACGGTGCAGAGTGCGAACCTTACATCACGGCAGATGACCGTCTGATGCAAGAATATGCAAAAGAAATAATCCAAGGCGTTGAAGTACTTCAACGTATCGTCAGCCCGAAATTGACGGTGCTTGCGCTGGAAGATAATAAACCAGAAGCCATTACTGCGCTGAAGGCTGCTGTCGCGGGTAAGCCGGATATCCTTGTGCAGGTCGTACCGACCAAATATCCGTCAGGCGGTGAAAAGCAATTAATCAAACTGATCACCGGAAAAGAAGTGCCAGCCAAGTCAATTCCCGCGGCTATTGGCGTGATGATGCAAAACGTAGGAACTGTCTTCGCGATTAAACGCGCAGTGATAGACGGTGAGCCACTGATCGAGCGTGTCGTAACACTGACAGGCAATACGTTGCGTGAACAGCGAAACCGATGGGCGCTGCTTGGTACACCCGTCCGCTTCTTGCTGGATAAACACGGTTACGAACCAGAGAAAAAATTGGAACGTCTGATCATCGGCGGCCCGATGATGGGATATACCGTACCGCATGCAGATGTTCCCGTTACCAAAGTCACTAACTGTGTTCTGGTGCCAAGCCGACGTGAAATAGCTCCCTCACAGGGTGAAATGGCTTGTATTCGTTGCAGTGCTTGTGCCGAGGTTTGCCCAGCATCTTTGCTGCCACAGCAATTGCAGTGGTACGCCAAAGACCAAGATTTCGACAAGTGCCAGGAGTACGATCTGTTTGATTGTATTGAATGTGGCGCCTGTGCCTACGTTTGCCCAAGCGAAATACCCTTAGTTCAATATTACCGACAGGCCAAAGCTGAAATTCGTACTCGTGATGCGGAAAAAGTGGCTGCCGAACGCGCTCGAGAGCGCTTCGAAGCCAAAAAAGTACGCATGGAGCGAGAAAAACAACAACGCGAAGCACGCCATAAACTCGCAGCAGATAATCGCCGAAAAGCGATGGAGAAATCCGGTGACGGCGATGCCATTGCTGCTGCCATTGCACGTGTGAAGGCCAAGTCCGAACAAAGCAGCACCGAGACCGCCGTTAAACCTGCTGTGGCCGCAGCAATTGCAAGAGCAAAAGCCAAACAAGCGGAAGCTGCGTCGCAAGGTCAAAGTGAACCTGACAACAGCGAAATGAAGCTATTGCGTGAAGAGCGTAAACGTCAGGCGCGTGAACGCAAAGCGCAAATGGAGAGTATTGGCCCAGAAAAAGGCGCTGACGACTCCTCTGCGGGTTCTGAAAAGAAAGATGCTGTTGCCGCTGCGATTGCTCGCGCTAAAGCGCGCAAGGCCGCACAACAAACTGACTCTGAAACGCCGGCTCAAAACGCAGCTGTAGAAAGCGAAACGGCTGCTGATGTTGATCCAAAGAAAGCTGCGGTTGCCGCTGCCATCGCTCGTGCAAAAGCGCGCAAGACCGCACAACACGCTGACGTTGAAGCACCTGCTCAAGACGCAGATGTAGAAAGCGAAGCGGCTGCTGACGTCGATCCAAAGAAAACCGCGGTTGCCGCTGCCATCGCTCGCGCAAAAGCGCGCAAGGCCGGACAACACGCTGACGTTGAAGCACCTGCTCAAGACGCAGCTGTAGAAAACGAAACGGCTGCTGACGTCGACCCGAAGAAAGCTGCGGTTGCAGCAGCCATCGCTCGTGCAAAAGCGCGCAAGGCCGCACAACAAACTGACTCTGATGCGCGGGCTCAAGACACCGCGGTGGATAACGAAATCGTTGCTGAAGCGGACTCGAAGAAAGCCGCTGTTGCCGCTGCTATTGCTCGCGCCAAAGCGAGGAAAGCTGAACAGCAAACGCAAAGTTCAACAGAAAGCCATTCACAAGAAAAAGTGGACGCTGAAGCTCCTTCACCAACACCAGCCGCTGACGTCGATCCGAAGAAAGCTGCCGTTGCTGCTGCTATTGCTCGCGCCAAAGCGCGCAAAGCAGCGCAGAAAAAAACTAATGACGAGGATAAGTAACAGTGGCCTTTTTTATTGCCAGTAGTCCACATAGCCACAACCGCAAAAGCACCAGCGATATTATGATGATGGTGTTTTTGTGTGCCGTTCCCGGCATTGCTGCGCTTTGTTATTTCTTTGGTTGGGGTGTTCTGTTTCAGGTTGCTATTGCGTCTGTTACCGCCATCCTTGCAGAAGCCGCCATTGTCGCGCTTCGACAACGCCCCGTTAAACGCTATTTACAGGATAACTCCGCGTTACTCACTGGTATGTTAATCGGCGTTTCCATCCCGCCCTTCGCGCCTTGGTGGATTGCGGTTATTGGCAGTCTGTTTGCCATTGTTATTGCAAAACATCTCTACGGCGGGTTGGGACAAAACCTTTTCAACCCAGCAATGGTTGCATATGTCGTCCTACTGATCTCTTTCCCGGTTCAAATGACAACTTGGCTGCCACCCTCTTCGCTTTTAGCACAGCCTCTTGGCTTCTTGGACAGTGCATCAAGCATTTTCACGGGCTTAAGCACCGATGGTTTCAGCGTCAACCAACTGCGTGTCGCCGTAGATGGTATGACCATGGCAACGCCACTAGATACGATTAAAACGGCGTTGCTCGCAGGAAAAACCGTATCAGAAGCGGTGTTAGATCCTGTTTTTGGTACCTTTGCAGGACTTGGTTGGGGTTGGGTGAATGTAGCATTCCTCCTCGGTGGATTAGCGCTGCTAAAGCTGAAAGTGATTCAATGGCAAATCCCAACGGCAATGCTAACCACCTTGTTGGTTTTCAGTGTTATTGGTTACGCCATCAGTCCCGACGCTGTCGTATCACCGCTATTACATCTGTTTTCCGGCGCAACCATGTTAGGGGCGTTTTTCATCGCCACCGATCCTGTTTCCGCGTCCACCACCCCAAAAGGTCGCTTGGTATTTGGCGCAATGATTGGCGCACTGGTGTATTTAATTCGCACCTTCGGTGGCTTTCCTGATGGTGTCGCATTCGCCGTTTTGATCGCAAACATGTGCGTGCCTTTGATTGACTACTACACCAAGCCAACCGCCTATGGCTATAAAAAGGAAAGCAAATGATCCGCGCAATGCGAAACAACGGAGCGATTCTCGCTTTAGCGGCTTTGCTTTCAACGGGCTTGGTCGCCATAACAAACACACTGACGAAAGACACCATTGCGGAACAAGAACGTCTACAACTGTTACAAGTGCTCAATCAAGTGATCCCTAAAGATCTGCATGACAACGCCTTGGCACGACAATGTACTCTCGTGACGAATCCCGCTCTAGGAACGGATGCACCGATGCCAGTGTACGTTGCTACTAAAGATGGTCAGCCAACCGCTTTAGCCATCGAAGCCATTGCCCCCGATGGGTATAACGGCGCAATCAAGGTTTTGGTGGGTATTGATACCAACAACACCGTGCTGGGTGTTCGCGTACTTAAGCACGCAGAAACACCGGGGCTGGGCGACAAAATTGATCTCAACGTGTCTGATTGGGTACTGTCTTTCAGTGATAAACCCCTTGAAGGTGCAGACGACAAACGTTGGGCCGTTTACAAAGATGGCGGCCAGTTTGATCAATTCACTGGGGCGACAATTACTCCTCGCGCCGTGGTTAACGCAGCGAGAAAGGCTGCCTGGTATGCCATGCAAAACATAGACACCATTGCTCGTCAGCCGCTTGATTGTGGAGATGCAAAATGAGTCAAAATCGCGAACTAATGAAAAATGGATTATGGCTAAACAACCCGGCTATCGTTCAACTGCTTGGGCTTTGTCCGCTGCTGGCCGTTTCTGCCACAGTCACCAATGCACTGGGGCTGGGGATTGCCACATTGTTGGTCATGGTCGGCTCGAATCTTATCGTCTCCTTAGTGCGCGAGTGGGTGCCCAAAGAAGTCCGTATTCCTATCTTCGTGATGATTATTGCCTCCTTGGTAACTTGCGTTCAACTACTCATGAACGCCTACGCTTTCGGCCTGTATCAGTCGCTGGGTATCTTTATTCCCCTCATCGTCACCAACTGCATCATCATTGGACGAGCGGAAGCTTTTGCATCAAAAAATGCGCCTCTCCCTTCGGTGCTAGATGGTTTCTGGATGGGCATGGGCATGACCGCTGCGCTCGTCGTTCTGGGTGCAATCCGTGAGCTAATGGGCAATGGCACCTTGTTTGACGGTGCAGACCGCCTACTTGGCGATTGGGCCGCAGGGCTTCGTATTGAAGTGTTCCACTTTGATAGCCCTTTCTTGCTTGCCATGCTGCCACCGGGTGCGTTCTTAACTGTTGGCTTCCTGATCGCTGCTAAGAATGTAATAGATGCTCGCCAAGCAAAAAAACAACCGAAAGAAAAAGCAGTTATCGAACGTGTACGCATTACGTCTGCCGACTAACAACCCGATTTCAACGGATGAAGCATGAATAACCAAAAACGTGTTGAGATACTAGAACGCCTTCGCGCAGAAAACCCGCATCCAGAGACAGAATTAAAATGGCGTTCGCCGTTTGAACTTTTGATTGCAGTCTTACTCTCGGCGCAAGCGACGGATGTGAGTGTAAATAAGGCCACGGATAAACTTTATCCGGTCGCTAACACCCCCCAGACGATATTGGATCTGGGCGTCGATGGCGTGAAGGAGTACATCAAAACGATTGGGTTATTCAATTCCAAAGCAGAAAACGTCATCAAAACCTGCAAGATTTTGTTAGAGCAACACGGCGGTGAAATACCAGAAGATCGTGAAGCGCTTGAAGCCCTGCCCGGGGTTGGTCGAAAAACTGCAAATGTTGTGCTTAACACCGCTTTTGGCTGGCCGACCATTGCAGTAGATACCCATATTTTCCGAGTGTCCAACCGCACCAAATTCGCCGTGGGTAAGAATGTCGACCAAGTAGAAGAAAAACTACTCAAGGTTGTCCCAAAAGAGTTCAAAGTCGATGTGCATCATTGGCTTATTCTGCATGGTCGCTATACCTGCGTAGCCAGAAAACCCCGCTGTGGCAGCTGCATTATTGAAGACTTATGCGAGTTCAAAGACAAGGTTTATCCCGACGAATAACGTCGTTAGAAAACCAATGTATACGCTAGAATTTACGCCGCATAAGACACATCAATATACTGTTTCAGGCAAATCAAGCTGATACACTATCGTGCATTTAAATTTAAGGAGAGCAACATGAGCAACGGTCGTATTCTTCATACCATGATCCGCGTTGGCGACTTGGATCGTTCGATCGCTTTCTACACCGACGTCATGGGCATGCAACTACTGCGTAAAAATGAAAATGAGCAGTACGAATACACATTGGCTTTCGTTGGATATGGCGATGAGTCAACAGGCGCAGTGATTGAACTGACCTACAACTGGGGAACTACCCAGTACGAACATGGTTCGGCATTTGGTCATATCGCGATTGGCGTCGATGACATCTACGCAACCTGTGATGCACTGCGTGCTGCAGGCGCAAACATCACGCGCGAGCCTGGCCCAGTAAAAGGCGGTTCAACAGAAATCGCATTCGTCGAAGACCCTGATGGCTACAAAATTGAGCTCATCCAAAACAAAAGTGCATCAGCGGGTTTAGGCGACTAGCCTCGTTCTTTTGTAATGGGCCATGCCTCAAGCATCTTGTGGATGTGGCCCTGCTTCTCTCCTCCCAGCTTCCCCGCTCTCCGCTATTCCTCCTGTCTCCTTTTCAGTGCATAGAAGGCATCTTCACCATCACGACAAAGCATCATTTCAATTTCATCATTACGTGATGCAATTCAAACGATTAAATGAAATTACTCTAAGCGAAAAATGTTCTGATACGCTTTGTCTATATCTCACTTTCAAGACACCACCCTATGATTGAGCGCCGCTATACGCTTCAGATACATATTGCCGGCATTTTCTTTGTCGTTGTTTCTATACTTTCCATTCTTCTCATCGTATTGAGTTACCAAAACTCAAAAGCGCTCAATCATCAACTGGCGACCGAGCGAACAGAGCAGAATGTCGAGCAGGTAAAACTATCATTTCAAAGGCTTATAGCGCCAGTTACCACCTCTTTAGATGCGTTAGCCGTATCGGGTTATGGTCAAGACCCTAGCAGTTCAACCAACACAACATGGCTAGCAACCATCAATGCCATCATGGCAAAGAACCCTGATGTTTTATCAATTTATCTTGGCTACCCCGACGAGCAATCTGCTTTTGTACGTTCGACCAGTGCCGCGTTTATGCGCCAGCAATTTTCGACGCCCGTTAATAGCCATATTATGGTCGATATCAATACAGCCAACGGTCACCAAGAACGTACCTATTACGATGCAAACCTAAGCTACATTGGCAGCGATGTGAATAAGATTGATTATCTGCCAACAACAAGGCCTTGGTACCAAGTCGCACCCAGTGACGGTGGCATTCACATTACCGACCCCTATTTTTATTTTTTCATACAACGCATGGGGATTACGCTCTCACGTCAACTTCCAGACAACTTAGGCGTTATAGCGGCAGACATTACGTTGGCTTCGCTATCAAATTTCCTCGCCACACTCACTGACTCACCAGACACGCAATTGCTGCTACTTGATGAAAACAAAAATATTATTGCTCACAATGGCTTTCTGTCCCATGCTGATGCCGCATCACCAAATGAACGACTGTCATCGATGGCTCGCTCACCACTGAACCAACTCTATGCTGCTTCTGAACTGACGGAGTTAACCCGCAATGTCGAGCATATTGATCAAACGTGGATGCTCAGCCTCGTCCACATCAAGTTTGCGGGTGGCAAAGGATTGTGGCTCGCAAAAGCCATTCCTGAACAGCAACTGATCGGTAGCGCACTGAATGCGAGGAATAATCAAGTTGCCATCAGCGCCTTGGTACTCCTCTTAGGGACTCTTATGGTGCTTTGGGCATCAGCCCAGATCGCTAAGCCTCTACAATTACTCGGAAAAGAAACCCAGAAAATTCGCAATCTGGATTTTTCAAACATCTCTCTTCCAACATCCTCCATTGCAGAGGTCAAAACCTTATCCGAGTCCATTGGCGTCATGGCCGATACCATCAGTGGCTTTTTAGACACGTTACATCGTGTGTCAAACAGCTCTAATTTCGATTCATTGCTCAACGATATAGTCTCTCATTGCCACCACGCATCAGGGGCCGATTATGTGCTGATGTGGACGACATCATCTGAAGATAGCAACGCTTTATCTTTGACTGCTTGTTATCCTCAAAATGCCGATGACAATACAATTGATATCGGCATGCTCATCGCGGAGTCGCCCGAGATTTCCAATGCACTTGAATGCCAGCAGTTCTTCAGCTTTACCCCTTCATCAACAGATATTCAGCGAGGCTTTTTTCCCGCGGATCTCAAACGTGCTTGGATTTTGCCGCTTAACAACCGTGAAAATGAAAGCGTGGGATACGTGTTAGTCGGTTTCAATCGAAACGTCCCCGATCACCAAGAAGAAAAAATTCATTTCATTACGCAATTTTTAGGCTTTGCCTCCCTAATCAAAGAAAACTGGGATCGTGTTGCGGCTCAAAAGCTACTGTTTAAGTCTTTTGTCGAACTGATGGCATCTGCTATCGATACCAAATCGCCATACACAGGTGGGCATTGCCAACGCGTACCAGAACTCACATTCATGCTTGCCAATGCGGCGAGTAATGACACCAAGGATTTTCCCGATTTTACGCTGGATGAACAAAGCCAAGAAGCCTTGTATTTTGCAGCTTGGCTGCACGACTGCGGTAAAGTGACAACACCAGAGTATGTCGTCGATAAAGCCACCAAACTAGAAACTATTTACAACCGCATCCATGAAATTCGAACACGCTTTGAAGTCTTAAAACGCGATGCTGAAATTCGCTACTGGAAAAAACGGATTGAGGGCGAGAATGTTGCTGACCTCGATCGCTGGCTCAGTGAAGAGCACAAAGCACTGGATGCAGATTTTGCATTTATTGCTAAACATAACCTCGGCAGCGAGTTTATGGACAATCAAAACATCACACGTTTAGAAGAGATTGCATCAAGAACTTGGTATCGCACCATTGATGACATGCAGGGTCTGTCGTGGGAAGAAGAAGATCGCCGTCAGCCCAGACAAGAGCAGACATTACCCTGCAAAGAACATGTCATCACCAATAAGCTGGACCATCAAATTCCATGGCTATCCCAGCAGCTTGAGACTTTTAAAAACTGGGAGTTCAAGCTGCCCATTCCTGAGCTTCAATACAACCGCGGCGAGTTACATAACCTGTCTATTCAACGTGGAACGTTGACTAATGAAGAACGCTTCATTATTAACGACCATATTATTCAGACCATTAAAATGCTTAGGAAGCTCCCCTATCCTTCACACCTTCAACGCGTACCTGAGATAGCCGGTGGTCACCACGAGAAACTCGATGGCAAAGGTTACCCCTACGGCTTAGATGAAACCAACCTGTCTGTCGATGCTCGTATCATGGCCATTGCAGATATTTTTGAAGCACTGACCGCCAGTGACAGACCCTACAAGAAAGCCAAAACACTAAGTGAAGCGATGAAGATCTTAGCTTTCATGGCGAAAGACAAGCATATAGACCCGAAGTTATTCCGTCTATTTATCGAGCAGAAAGTCTATTTACGTTATGCAGAATCTTTCTTACCACAATCACAACAAGATACCGTTGACGAACAAGCATTACTTGCGATGATTACCCCTAAAGAAAAGGCTGAACCCGCCGCCGTAACGTAAATGAGCACTCGACATAGTCGCACTCAATATACAAAAAGCCCCGACGTTTTCACGCGGGGCTTTCAGTATGAATTTAACATTGTCACAAGTTAGATAATGGAACGCCCCAGCGAGATAACAACACGTCGGTTCTTGTTTCGCCCGATCGGACTATCATTATCCGCAATCGGCCTGCGCTCACCAAATGCCTCGACTTGAATGCGATCTTTTGGTAAGCCCAGCGACATGAAATATTCTTCCAGATTCTTGGCTCTTACTTCAGACATACGCTGATTCGCCGCCTTTGCGCCTCGACCATCGGTATATGTCGCCATCAACACCAAGTCGATATCTGGGCTGTATCGAACGAATTCAGCAATTTGTGCTAATTTCGCCATAGACGGCTTATTCAGTTCATCACCATTATCATTGTAATGAAGCACCGTAAATGCGATATCTTCAAACGAATAGGGCAATAAACCAGAGATACAGTTACTGAATTCATTATAAGGTTGCTGGAAAGACACGGCTGAAAGCGCGACCTCTACTCGCTTCCCACGGCTCTGCCACTCTTGAAAACTAAAAGTAGGAAAACGCCCATCTTCTAGTTCGGCCAACATACTCCATGCCGTTTGACCATCAACATAGCCGTCAAACTGCTTAAAAAATCGCAGTCGGTCAATGTATTCTGCAGCGTCGCCCGGCCGCCAAACTGCAGGCATAGAGACCAAAGCCACATTTTCTGTCTGTCCCATCGGACGGCGCATTTCCAGCTCAAAATCCAAATTGATTTTCTTGCTTGCACGTGAAGTAAATGTCGCCATGCCGTAGTTTGGGATCATGTGCTCTACACGGCACTCAATCGGCGTATCAACCGTGACTTGCCATTGAGATTCCAGCGGCTTCGCACCATAGAATTTGCTCGCATTAGCCGACAGCGGCAACATGCTTGCAGCGATGAGAAATGTCAGCAGTGGAGAGGTGTTTGATCTCTTCATGGCAGGGCAGTTTCCTGTTTCTCGTGGTGGCTCGAAGTGGAATGGTGCTGTTTACCATATCGGTAAGTGACGCCATATCTTTAGGGTTTATTTTAATCCGTAGAGCCTAAAGTAGAAATGAAAATACCCCGCGCTTCTGCCATAATACTCGCCTGATTTTTATTAGTTGCAAGAGACATGACTCAAGAAACCAACCTTAACACGCTAAGAGCACGATTCCGCGGATACTTTCCTGTTGTTATCGACGTCGAAACCGCAGGGTTTAACTCAAATACAGACGCTTTGCTGGAAATATGTGCCGTAACCTTAAAAATGGACGACGATGGTTGGTTGTCTCCTGATAAAACAATTCATTTTCATGTTGCTCCATTCGAAGGTGCAAACCTTGTCAAAGAAGCACTTGAGTTCAATGGCATTCGCGACCCCTTCAGCCCGCTTCGCGGCGCGGTTAGCGAAGAACACGCGCTAAAGGAAATCTTTAAGCTTGTCCGTAAAGAACAAAAAGCATCAGGGTGTCAGCGTTCAATCATTGTCGCGCACAACGCGAACTTCGATCACAGCTTCGTGATGGAAGCCACTCGACGCTCTCTCCTCAAGCGCAATCCATTCCACCCGTTTGCGACGTTTGACACGGCGGCATTAAGTGGACTGGCACTAGGACAAACAGTGCTCGCAAAAGCCTGTAAAACCGCAGGCATCGCCTTTGACAACCGCGAAGCGCACTCAGCACTTTATGATACAGAGCGTACCGCAGAGCTGTTTTGTGAGATTGTTAACAGATGGAAGACATTAGGCGGTTGGCCTGTTCTTGAAGTCGAGAGCGATTCCGAACAAGCCGCTGATGAACAAACAGATTAGACACATCTAAATAAATGGCGGAACTGATTGAAATATAAGACAGTCCGCCTTCCTTACCAAAATATCAAACACCAAATTCAAACAAAAGTTTGAATTCCTCAAAAATCCACCCCAAATAGCAATCAGATCTCGCGCAAACTATTGATAACAAAACATCTACATTTTTAATCTTGTGCCTATACTTTTTTTGACTAACTCGCTCTACCATTTTTGAGAAATAACGCAAAAAAGAAGCGAGAACCATACAAGGCAGTGACAAAGAGGCAAAATTAGATGAAACCAATAGCAAAACGTACCCTACTAGCTACCGCCGTTGCTTTAGCAGCATTTCAAGCACACGGTGCAGGCTTCCAAATTAGCGAACATTCAGCAAGTGGGCTAGGCAGAGCATTTGCCGGCGAAGCCGCAATTGCAGATAACGCCGCCGTCGCAGTTCGAAACCCAGCCGCTATGACCATGTTTGACTCCGCACAGGTTTCTGGTGGTTTGTCATTTATTCAGCCGGATGTAGATGCGACTGTTAAAACTGTCGGAACTACGCCAGCGAGTGCATTGCCATCTACAGTTTCATCAGATCACAGTGATGTTGCTCCTGACGCGATCGTCCCTTATTTCCACTATGTCAGGCCCATCAATGATAAATCTGCGATTGGATTTTCTACCTTCTCTAACTTTGGCCTCGCAACAGACTATCCATCTAACTCCTCCGCTGGTCCTATTGCAGGCCAAACCGAATTGCTTACCATTGATTTCAATCTCAATTTCGCGCACAAGGTTTCAGAACAACTAAGTTTAGGTGCTGGCCTGAATGCTATTTATGCGGATGCATCGCTAACAAGAAATGCTGGTGCTGCAGTATATGGCGCATCAGCGCCTACATTGGCTGCAATTGGGGTAACACAACCTACCGATGAAGTAAGTCATCTTGCAGGAGATGGCTGGGGGTTCGGCTGGAACATTGGAGCGCTATGGCAAATTAACGAAAAAAACCGCTTAGGGGTAGCGTACCGTTCTAAAGTCGACGCCACCTTAGAAGGGGATTACCGTGGCGTTAACACTGCTTATGTTGGAAAAACTGGGGCATCAGTGCCTGGTGAGCTTGAACTAAATTTACCCGATGTGTTGGAGTTATCTGGCTATCATGAAGTAGTACCAAAATGGGCAATTCATTACAGTGCGATGATGACAGGTTGGAGCTCATTCCAAGAATTAAAGGCAACAAGTACTAATACAAACTGTGGCAGCTCAGCGGGCAATTTCGATGGTGTCTGTCTGCAAAAAGATGAAAAGTGGGAAGATAGCTGGCGCTACGCTGTTGGTGCGACACATTACCTAGACAGTCAATGGACGCTTAGGGCTGGTGTTGCATATGATGAGAGCCCGGTAAAAGAAGAATACCGAACTCTCAGCATTCCTGATTCTGATCGTACTTGGTATAGCATTGGGGCAACCTATGCGAGTTCAGACGATTTAACTATTGACGCTGGTTTTGCATACCTGAGCGGTGATAGCGTAACGGGATCTGAAGATGGCTTCACATTTGAAGCAGGTGGAGACGCTTATATCTTCGCGCTTGGTGCCAATTACACCTTCTAACCGATTGTTTTAAATATGAGAAAAGCCGATTTTTTAATCGGCTTTTTTTTGTTGCCTATCACAAAAGTGAAATCTTCTCTTCCCTCCCGTCACTCTGTTATTTGGGTCAACAAGCCACCTTTCAAACAAACGTTCACTTAACCCGCAAGCCATTTCAAACAGTAACCCCCTAATAATAAAGCGTTCATGACAATCCATACCATTTTAGTGTTTTTACTTAAAACGCAAGTTTTAAAACTAGGCACCGATACCTGACATTCCATACAGAAGCATTGCTTTTAACAGGTATTTAACATTCCTGTGCAACATGACATATTGACTATTCAAAAGATCCGACCAGCTTGAATAGTGGCTTGCTTTAAGCTGCAACGTTTTTCAAATTATTGAAAAAAATGGACTTTGATTAAACAACAATCAAAAAGCTCAATTTGGACGAGAGGCTCTATGTCAAAAAAATTATCAAGAATCGCGATAGCGCTGGCTGTCGCACTCGCTGCCCCTAGTGCTTGGAGTGCGGGTTTTCAGGTATCCGAGCACTCGGCCAGTGGTTTGGGTCGGGCATACGCAGGCGAGGCAGCAATGGCGGATAACGCTTCTGTAATGGCTCGCAACCCTGCTTCAATGGCGTTATTCACTGAGACACAAGTGTCTGGCGCTCTTCACATTGTTGACCCAGAAATTGATATTACAGACAAAACAACTGGGCAAAAAGCATCTGACGTTGCTCCAATGCAGGTTGTTCCCGCATCATACTATGTCAATCCGCTAAACGATAAGTGGGCATTTGGTGTTGGCCTTTATACAACATACGGTGTAGCTACTGATTACCCAGATGCTTTCAACGCAGGCGATCTTGCAGGAGATACTTCTTTAGTTTCAGTGAACTTGAATCCAGCAGCCTCCTATCGAATTAATGACAAGTTCAGTGTGGGTGCAGGCCTCAATATTGTTTATGCCATGGCTGAGTTAAATCGCCATTACGGTATCGCTTCAACAGCCGTATCCAACGATTTTAGTGACAAACTGATAACCATGGAAGGTGATACCTGGGGTTTCGGTTGGAATGCAGGTGCAGTCTATGAACTCAGTGACAAGCATCGTTTTGGACTAGCTTATCGTTCTCGTATCGACCTCGAGTTTAATGGTGATTTCACCGATCACTCTGGAAACATCATCCCAGGCGGTGGCGAAACCAGTGGAGACCTAAACGTTCCCCTCCCTGCCATTGCCGAATTTTCTGGTTTTCACCAACTCAATCAAACTTGGGCCGTTCATTACAGCGTCATGTGGTCTCAATGGAGCAAATTTACAGAGCTAAAAGCCACGGGAACAGGCTGTTCATTAACCAATGGAATCTGTTTTCAAAAAGACGAAAAATACGATGATGCATTCCGTTATTCAGTCGGCACTACTTATACGCTTGATGAAACCTGGACGTTACGTACTGGTTTCGCCTTTGATGAACAAGCGGGTAAATCGACACTCAGTATCCCAGATACTGATCGCTATTGGTTTTCTGGTGGTGCCACCTATCAATACTCGCCACAACTCTCTTTTGACGTAGGTTTGACATATATCTACAGCAAGTCAAACACCTTAAAGGAAAGTAGCAGCGTATCGGGTATCGACTTTACCTTCGATGGCAAAGGCGCTGCGTATCTCGCGGCAATGCAAGCCAATTACACCTTTTAACATCAGTCGAGGGAGATGAATGATGTATTTAGACTTACCAAGCAATAAAACCCGACTAGCGCTGATGTTAACAGCTGCATTTGGTCTTTCCGCATGTGGAGAGTCCGAATTAAGTGGCAACACTGGCTCTGGCGTTTTTGAAGAAGCTTATATTCAAGAAAGCTTAAAAGCACCTACCAAGATCAGCTTTAACCTCTCTGGCAGTGATGCAACGATCCCTGGTCCTAGTTTCTTATTGATGGACACTAACGACGGCACATTAAATATCCCCACCAGCGATGCAAGTGCCACGCAATCCAGTATGAGTTCAGGTAATCGTGCTGCTCTAGCTGCAAATCTCGCCGATCCAAGAGCAGCAATGGGCACCATGGATGGTTGGCCTGTCTCGATGCCGATAGTCATGCCGTTTGAAGGCGCAGGGTTAGCTGATGGCGTGTTGGCATCAGGTGTCGTTGTTGCTCAACTGACTGAAGGATTAACAGGCTCTCCAAACCTTAAAAAAATGTTGGTAAATGGCACGGATTACCAAGTCATTTCTGATGCAAAAAACGATCGCCTCATCATTCAATTCGCCGACTCATTATCAGAAAAAGGTGAGTATATTATTGCACTCACAGACGACCTGAATGACGCCAACGGCGATGCACTCGGCATGTCGTCCTCCTATGCAACACTGGTTTCTAAATCAACAACCATTGTGAATGATTCTATCGCTACCGCCGCTCAAGTGACCAAAGGAATCAATGCAATCTTTGCTCAGTTGGGGACCGCGAACGAGGATATTATTTACAGTTCTTGGTTTACGACACAATCAGTCGGCGACACGCTATATGCGACTAAAGCTGCGATTGCGACAGGAGCTGGATTAGGAGACTTCGGTGCAGTCTGGAAAGATTCCGCTAACCCCAATGATGTTAGCTTAACAGGCGCTTACTTTATGTCGGTTCCTGCGTCAGGTCAGGATTATGCAACTGCACTGCCTGCCGACACCAATTTTGCTAGCTACATTGAAACGAACAACGGTAGCGATGCTGCAGCCTTGGTTACCGCTTATGCGCTCGGTACCGTGACTGTTTCAAAGGGCACAGTCAAACTGCCCTACTTCTTGGAAAAAGACGCTTCGACTTGGAACACAACACCGTTTGAATCGGCGATGCCGAGCTTGGCAATCGTTTCCAATGTACTCAATGGCGACAATTCCGATGACGCAAGTGCGGTTGGGCAACAACTCGTGGCGGCTGGTGTTGATTTAACCACATTGGCGACAGACCCTGCCGAACAACTCAAGCTTGTTGGCCTCACGTTAACCAAAGCAGACGGCTCACAACTAGATTCAGAGCGTGTTATTACTCGCTATAACCCTGTTCCTCAGCTTAAATCTTTGGAAGACGTGCCATTTATCCTCTTCACCCCAACAGCCCTGGTTGGCTCACCCGGTGACATGGAACTGGTGATTTATCAACACGGTATTACGTCAGCGAAGGAAAATGCCTATGCGTTTGCTGCCAATGTTATTAATGGCGCGAAAACTCTCACCAAAGACATTGCGGTTATTGCTATTGATCAGCCATTGCACGGTGAGCGAAGTTTAGATGCCACACGCTCAGCCAATGTTGATCCGACGGCTTTCTTGAACTTGACTTACCTACCTGTAGGTCGTGACAATTTAAGACAAAGTATGCTGGACAACATGGGCCTAAGGGCTGCAGCATCAATCACTCAGTCGGTTACCGCATTTGCAGGCACACCGTTGGCACCACTAGCAAACACTGCGGTGACAAACCCGTCTCTATTTGGTCACTCTCTAGGAGGTATCACAGGGTTTGGTACTGTCGCCATGGCGAATAGCACGCTTGACGATGCGGCAGGCGACGCCATATTTAAGTTCTCTCGTGTTGCGGCAGCCAATACCGGTGGTCAAATCGCCAACTTGTTGTTGGGCTCTAACACATTCGGCCCTGGCATCATTGCCCAGGTCACGAGTGGCACAACGGATGCAACAAAGGCGGCAGAACTAGTTAGTAGTTTTGCTTACGCGGCACAGACGGTTATTGATGCCGTCGACCCATTCAACTTGGTGGGTGAAAATGACCTCAATGGCACTAACGTTTTAGACGCGTTGCCGATTCATATGCAACAAGTGAAAAATGATGCGACAGTGCCAAACACGGTAACCGATGCGCCGTTTGCGGGTACAGAACCGTTAGCAACGAAGCTTCAGTTAACCACTGTTGATAGTGCGTCACAAACGACAAGCAATGGCAGAAACTTCACTAAGTTCAGTGATGTTGGTAAGCACAGCACTGTGATTTCTCCTCAAGAAGACGATTTTAGTGACCTTGGGCATACCACAGAAATGCAAAGCCAGTTGGTACAATTCCTAGCAGGCAGTTCCGATTATGCGGTGAGTGACACCAGCGTTCTAGAATAATCTCCCTAGACCTCCCCCAAAAGGCCAGCACCCGCTGGCCTTTTTTATTTCCGCTAGTCGCCCAATTTCCCCTCGACAACCTCAAAAATATCCGCAAACTGTGACCTTCGTCTTTTTGGGATAAATATTGGCCCGCATTTGGGCTGGAAGTAGGGATAAGAAATCATGAATCCAGTAGTCATTTCAGTTTGCGTGATGCTGGCATTAGCGCTGATGCGCGTGAATGTCGTTGTCGCGTTAACCTTTAGTGCCGTTCTTGGCGGCTTGGTCAGTGGCCTATCACTCACCGATACCATTGCAGCCTTTGAAGGCGGGTTGGGCGGTGGTGCGACGATTGCACTCAGCTATGCCATGCTGGGCGCATTTGCCGTCGCGTTGAGCCGCTCTGGCATTACGGATTTACTCGCTCATGGCATCATCCGAAAACTGCATGGTAAAGACAATGCCGCCGCATCAAGTGCACTCAAATATATGGTACTTGTCGCACTTGCATTGCTAGCTATTTCGTCGCAGAACGTCATTCCGGTTCACATCGCCTTTATCCCAATTGTTATCCCGCCGTTGCTGCATGTGTTTGCCAAACTGAATATGGATCGCCGCCTTGTTGCTTGTGTTCTCACCTTTGGTTTGATCACGCCATACATGGTGTTGCCTATTGGTTTTGGCGGGATTTTCCTCAACAATATTTTGCTCAAAAACCTTCACGACAATGGGTTAGATGTCGTCGGCAGCCAGGTGCCACAGGCCATGCTATTACCCGCTGCAGGCATGTTGTTTGGTGTGCTGGTTGCAACCTTCATCAGTTACCGTAAACCACGCCAGTATTCTGAAGAGAAGATCCTCGCAGCAGAGCCTGAAAAAACCGAATTCAAACCTCAGAATATCGTTGTCGCCGTTTTTGCTATTGCCGCCGCGCTGAGTGTGCAGCTTTATACTGGCTCCATGATTGTCGGTGCTTTAGCCGGCTTTATGGTGTTTACCTTTGGTGGCGTCATTAAATGGAAAGACACCCAAGACGTGTTTACCCGCGGTGTACATATGATGGCGATGATTGGTTTCATTATGATTTCCGCCGCAGGCTTTGCCGCAGTGATGAAAGCCACTGGCGGGGTTGAGACCTTAGTGGCGTCGCTGTCTGACGCGATTGGGGACAACAAACCGCTGGCGGCGCTGCTGATGTTGGTTGTTGGTTTACTGGTGACCATGGGTATTGGTTCGTCGTTTTCCACCATTCCCATCATTGCCACCATTTACGTGCCACTTGCGCTGGCATTCGGCTTCTCACCAATGGCAACCATTGCTTTGGTTGGCACCGCAGCAGCACTGGGTGATGCGGGTTCTCCAGCGTCAGATTCGACCTTGGGTCCAACATCTGGTCTCAATGCAGATGGTCAGCATGAACACATTTGGGATACGGTTGTGCCGACCTTTATTCACTACAACCTGCCATTAATTGCCTTTGGTTGGATAGCGGCCATGACCCTATAGCATTCAAACAGTGCTTCTAGCAAACAGACACAAAAAAGCCGCTGAATCAGCGGCTTTTTAACATTATAGCGTCACAGACTGACAAAACGGACTAGCTGTTTTCTTCAGTGTCACGACGTGCTGTCGCGTTTTTGATCAATGGCTGAAGTTCACCTTTCTGGAACATTTCCAGAATGATGTCACAACCACCAACCAACTCGCCTTCAATCCACAGTTGTGGAAAAGTTGGCCACTGTGCATAAATTGGCAGCTCAGCGCGGATATCTGGATTTTGCAGAATGTCTACGTAAGCGAATTTCTCGCCACACGCCATCAGCGCTTGGCTAGCTTGAGAAGAAAAGCCACAGCTAGGTAGCTTAGGTGAGCCTTTCATGTATAGCAGGATCGTATTTTCTTCAATCTGCTGTTTAATTTTATCAATCGTTTCCATTACTTCCTCGAACACCAAGTGTGATGATTACCTTGATTCTAACTGGGAAAGGGTTGGAAAAAAACGCCTAAAATCTTTAGGGTCAAATTCAGCCGCTTTTTTAAAAAATTATTCTTTTAATAAAGTAAAACCTTGCTAAACTGTTTCGCAGTCAGTCTATAAGTAGATACGTCACCTATAGGTAACACTCCTACAGTGTAAGACAAATCTACAGGAAGCAATAATGTCAGGGGGAAACCCCGCCATCATGGAGAATCGAGTAATGGCATTTCAACTACCAGCTCTTCCTTACGAGAAAAACGCGCTAGAACCACATATTTCTCAAGAGACTCTGGAATACCACCACGGTAAACACCACAACACTTACGTTGTTAAGCTAAATGGCCTAGTTGAAGGTACTGAGCTTGAGAGCAAATCTCTGGAAGAGATCATCAAGACCTCTACCGGTGGTGTTTTCAACAACGCGGCACAAATCTGGAACCACACCTTCTACTGGCACTGCCTAAGCCCAAATGGCGGCGGTGAGCCAACGGGTGATGTTGCTGATGCAATCGCTAAGTCATTCGGTTCTTTTGAAGAATTCAAAGCGAAATTCACTGATTCTGCAATCAACAACTTCGGTTCTTCTTGGACTTGGTTGGTGAAGAAAGCAGACGGTTCTTTGGATATCGTTAACACGTCAAACGCAGCGACCCCTCTTACTGAAGAAGGTGTGACTCCTCTGCTGACTGTTGACCTGTGGGAACACGCTTACTACATCGATTACCGCAACCTGCGTCCAGACTACATGAATGCATTCTGGGCACTGGTTAACTGGGAATTCGTAGCACAGAACCTGGCTGCTTAATTTTCCGTTCACCTTGTGTGAAAGATGATAATACCTCGCCTCGGCGGGGTATTTTTTTGCCCAAAATTCAACGTGATTGTTTCTATCCCAAATAACAGATACAAAAAAGCCGCTGACGAACAGCGGCTTTTTTTAATTATTTACAAACCTGTTATTTTTGCGAGATGCGCTTAAGCCACTTCTGACAAAATAATGCGCAGTGTACGGCGAAGCGGTTCTGCTGCCCCCCACAACAGCTGATCACCCACGGTGAACGCGTTGAGGAAATCATCACCCATGGTCATCTTACGCAGACGACCAACAGGAACAGACAATGTGCCCGTTACTTTCGCTGGTGACAGTTCTTGAACC
This sequence comes from Enterovibrio sp. FF113, assembly GCF_041439165.1. Taxonomy (NCBI): domain Bacteria; kingdom Pseudomonadati; phylum Pseudomonadota; class Gammaproteobacteria; order Vibrionales; family Vibrionaceae; genus Enterovibrio; species Enterovibrio sp. FF113. Next base: position 21,457 of record NZ_JBGONO010000007.1, read on the forward strand.
GTGATATCACGTTCGTTCGGGATGACTTTCACCCAATCGTTATGTGATGCGATGATGCTTTCAATCTCGTCCATCGGCACATTTTTCTTCAGTTTCAACGTCAGTGCTTGGCTGTGACAACGCATGGCACCGATACGCACACAAGTGCCATCAATCGGTACTGGGTTATCTTGAATGCCAAGGATCTTGTTGGTTTCAACCGTACCTTTCCACTCTTCTTTGCTCTGACCGTTTTCACGCTTCACGTCGATCCATGGAATCAATGAGCCCGCAAGTGGCGCACCAAACTCAGATGTTGGGAAGCTAGAAGAACGCAGTGTTTCTGCCACTTTACGGTCGATATCTAAAATAGACGTCGAAGGGTTTGCCAACTCAAGACCCACTGAGTCGTTAACCACACCCATCTGGCTGATCAATTCGCGCATGTTTTTAGCACCTGCACCAGACGCTGCCTGATACGTTTGCGCGGTCATCCACTCAACCAAACCTTCTTGGTACAGACCACCAACGGCCATCAGCATCAGACTGACGGTACAGTTACCACCTACATAGGCTTTCGTGCCTTTGTGGATGCCTTCTTGAATTTGCTTAAAGTTAACGGGATCAAGCGTAATGATGCTGTCTTCTTTCATGCGCAGTGTTGATGCTGCGTCAATCCAGTAACCTTTCCATCCTGCTGCCAGCAGTTTTGGATATACAGCCTCGGTATAGCTACCACCTTGGCAGGTAATCACGATATCGAGTTTTTTCAGGCTATCAATATCAAATGCATCTTCTAACAAACCCGCGTCTTTTCCGTAATTCGGCGCTGGAATGCCAATTTGAGAGGTGCTGTAGAAAACAGGCTCGATAACATCGAAATCACGCTCTTCTACCATGCGCTGCATCAGTACAGAACCAACCATACCGCGCCAGCCGACTAAACCTACTCTTTTCATTCGCTCTCACACTCCTTGTTATAATCTTCTCGCCCTATCTTGAAAATTAACGACACAAATAACAAGCAAAAACTGCATCTTTTTGCCTAACTCAGCGAGGCAAATCAAGGCAATCATGCCGACAGCCAACGAATTAATGATATTACCCCTCATTGAGTGAAATATAGGGCATTACTCTCTGTTTTTTTAAGTTTTCGGGGGATCTCAAAATCCCAACCACATCAATAAAAGTGTTTATCACTGGTAATTATCATATGAAGGATTAAAAAAACAAAAATTTCTGCTTACTCAGAGAAATTCGTGAGTTTGAAACAAAAATTCACACATTAGAAAAACACCCACGAAACACATTTAAAACACTTAAATCAACAAATAAACCGTCAATTAGACACAGTAAACCATGAAAAATAACGCACCTGACTCAAAGCTCACATAAAACGAAATACTTGTTCACCCCTTCATCCCTGTTTCTATAAAGTATGCGTCGCCGCCAGGAAGGCAGTACCGACAGCCCCTATATGGATATTTCACCGGCAGGAGCCATTGGGCCCGACATAGAAGGTTTGAAATATGCAAAAACACTCGGCGCAACTCCCTTCGTTATTCCAAGTATTCACTGCGCTTGGTCTGTTTCTCTTACTGGCATTCTCTTTCACAGCAAAGCTGGATTTGCCTATTCAGTTAGCGCTTTATATCGGCTGGTTCATCGTTATCGGCCTTGGTATTAAGCTAGGGCACAATTACAAAGATCTCGAAAAAGCAGCCACACAAGGCATATCTAACGGCCTTGGCGCTGTGCTGATCTTGCTCGCGGTAGGCGCGCTCGTTGGTACTTGGATTGCAGGCGGCATTGTCCCCACCATCATTTATTACGGCTTGAATGCTATTCATCCGTCGATCTTCCTTGCCGCTACCATGGTCATTTGTTCGTTGACCGCATTGGCAACAGGCACGTCTTGGGGAGCCGCGGGTACAGCTGGCATCGCAATGATGGGGATAGGACAAGGGCTGGGCGTTCCAGCGCCTGTCACCGCAGGTGCGGTGCTTTCTGGCTGCTATTTTGGCGACAAATTGTCTCCGCTTTCAGATTCAGTGATCCTTGCATCATCCATGTCTGGCGTTGAAGTCGTTGAGCATATCAAGGGCATGTTGCCAATCGCTCTGATCAGTTACGTTATCACAGGGATTCTGTTTACCGCTCTGGGTCTTCATTATGCCGGCAATGTCGATATGGCTCAGGTCAATGACGTCATCATTGCAATGGAAAAACAATTTGTAATCACCCCACTAAGCTTCGTCCCTGTCGCCATTGTCTTGGTATTGCTCGCTTTACGTTTACCGTCTTTCCCCGTTATTTCACTAGGGTCTGTTCTGGGTATCGTATGGGCGATAGTGGTTCAAGACATGGCACCGCTGAAGGCCATCAATACGGCATGGGCACCGTTTTCCATTGAATCTGGGGTCAGCTTTATCGATGCAATTCTTAATCGTGGTGGCATGGAATCCATGCTTGGTTCTGTGGCGGTAATTATATTCGGCCTGGGATTTGGCGGGCTGCTGGACAAAGTCGGTGTGCTTGAAACCATTGCGAAAGTGTTTGAAAGCAAAGTGAACTCGGCAGGCAGTTTGGCTACATCAACCATTGGCACCGCGTTTCTGGGTAACGTGTTTGGCTCCGCCATGTATGTATCGCTGATCCTGACACCAAAAATCTGTGCGAAGAATTATGATCGCTTAGGTTACCAACGCAAGAACCTGTCGCGGAACGCAGAGTTCGGCGGCACCTTGACGTCTGGCATGGTTCCTTGGAGTGACAACGGCATCTACATGGCCAGCATCTTGGGTGTTGCGACGCTATCTTACGCGCCGTTTATGTGGCTAAGTTTTGTCTGTATTTTCGTCACCATATTGACCTCGTACATGGGCTGGTTTGTTGACCCTTGCGAAAAGCAGCCGACTCAGACAAACACTGAAAGTAACGAGCGTCTAGCGACGGTTTCTTCAACCAGCTAGCCACGAACTATCGACGTAGAGCCCACCTCACTCAACACAAAGAAGGTGCTTTTTGCACCTTCTTTGTTTTCCTTTCTTGATCCACTTTCCTTTCTTTTGTCTTCTTCCTGTTTTCTTTCCGATTAGCGACAATCAAGCTTCTTCCCAGATCACACATCTTTATTGTTACACGTCATTCACACCAAATAATTGAACTGTTAATCCAACAAACTCAGAATTCCAATCTACTCGTAACGACTAACTCCATCTCTATTAACGTAAAAGCAGACCAATACCTCACATTCATGCAAAAGAAAGCTTTCCGGTTCATTTATTCCATTCGGGTTGATGCCAATCAATTTCCCTTGCCCGCACTTAAGCACAATCAGGGTGACTAATTTTTCATTTTAGGGAACCATCATGTCGCAACCTGACCCGCAGGACCGCAAAGTTACAATAGGCAGTTACATTGCCCTCGCCTTTGCTGTCGTTTTCTTTTCTGGACTACTTCAATCTAACGAATGGTATGGCGTTTTTGACTTCACCACATTGAACGGATCATTCGGTAGTGTTGTTTACGGCGTCAATGAAACTGCTGACGGCATTCAAGCCGCCACAACTTCTATGCGCGGTAAAGGCGGCAGCGGTGCTCGTGATGGCTTCCTGTTTGCGTTGACACTGATCCCTACCGTGATGTTCGCCTTGGGCATGATCAACGTGCTTGAGCACTATGGTGCGCTTGATGCGGCTCGTAAACTGCTTACGCCGTTACTTCGCCCTCTTATGAACATTCCAGGTAACACAGGTTTGGCACTGATTGCGTCTCTGCAGAGTACCGATGCTGGTGCCGCGATGACACGACAGCTAAAAGATGAAGGCCATCTGACAAAACGCGAAACCGATATCTTCACCATGTTCCAGTTTTCTGCCGGCGCGACCATCGTCAACTTTTTCTCGTCTGGCGCAGTGCTGTTCACGTTGGTACTCATGGATGGTTCACTCGCAGTCACGTCTTCTATCGGCTTGGCTGTCGCCGTGATGTTTGTGTTCAAGTTCGTCGGTGCAAATTTATTCCGTGTTTACCTAAACATCACCGAAGGTAAAGAAGACAAGACCACAACACCGACGATGACCGAGGAGAAAGCATAATGAGCACAGCTAAAAACCCAATGATTACCGACATTTTCGTTGAAGGTGCAAAGAAAGGCTGGACCATCGCAACGACCTCGACAGTACCGAACGTACTGATGGCATTCGTTATCATTAAAGCCCTTCAGATCACGGGGGCGCTTGACCTGATGGGCACGCTGTTTTCACCGATCATGGCCGTATTTGGCCTGCCAGGTGAAGCTGCAGCCGTTCTTATCGGTGCATGGATGTCCATGGGCGGCGCTGTAGGCGTGGTGATTAGCCTGTTTGACCAAGGTATCCTTAATGGTGAACACATCGCCATCTTGGCACCGGCTATCTACCTGATGGGCTCACAAGTGCAATATCTTGGTCGCATCCTCGGCCCTATTGGCACCGAAGGTCGATACATTCCTGTCATGATCTTTATTTCAGTGATTAACGCACTGGGTGCAATGCTAGTCATGAACATTCTTGTTTAACCCCTTTCTATCACGCTGCACCTTGATGGCCTTCACGGCCTGAAAGCTCGACGTTGCTCACCAAACTGGCTTGCCGATCAAATATCGTCAATAACAGACTAAAATTAAAAATAAAAAAAGGGCGCTATTCATCAGCGCCCTTTCTATTTTTGTCAGCCTAACTAGGATTTATATCCTCGCAACGAGTCGAGATAGTTCGGCAAGAACAGTGATATATCTGGAATGTAAGTGATCAATATCAGGAAGAAAAGCAGCAAGCTTAGCCACGGCAGTGCCGCTTTAATGGCCCACCCCATGCTCTCTCCCGTGATCCCCGCCGTCACAAAGAGATTTAACCCCACGGGGGGCGTGAGCATCCCGATCTCCATGTTCACCACCATGATGATGCCAAGGTGAATAGGGTCGATACCTAACTGCATGGCAATCGGGAACAAAATAGGCGCCATGATCAGCAAGATGGCTGATGGCTCCATGAAATTCCCCGCGATCAACAGCAGAATATTTACTACGATCAAGAAACCCCACGCTGGCAGCCCCCATGCAACAATGGTTTCCGCAATGCTGTGTGGAATACGTTCCGTTGTGAGTACATGTGCAAACAGCATGGCGTTAGCAATAATGAACAACAACATGATGCTAACTTTCGACGCATCACGCACCACATTGCTCACTTCTTTGTCTGTGAAAGAACGCACCATGACCAAAGGCAGTAGCGCGAAGTTACGCAGCAACATGCTGATTGTCCCCTCACCCTCGTTACGCCAAGGCTTGGCTTTTAGCGGCCCTATATCACGATAGCCCCACACACTGACAAGCCATGCATACACCGCAGCCACAGAGGCGGCCTCTGTTGGGCTGGCAACACCGCCATAGATGGACCCCAACACAATAATAATCAGCATTAAACCACCCAGCGCACGAAGCCCTGAATGAACCAATGACATCACACCCGGAAATGGCTGAGAAGGTAACCCTTTCACAACGGCAACAATGTAGATTGCCACCATCAAAATACCGCCCATCATCAACCCAGGAATGAAGCCCGCCATAAACATACGAGAAGCAGACACTTCCGTTGCCGCAGCGTAAACCAACATGACAATAGAGGGAGGGATCAAAATGCCCAATGTGCCTGCATTAGCGATAACCCCAGCCGCGAATGCTTTGGGGTAGCCCGCTTTAACCATGCCCACAATGACGATAGAGCCAATGGCCGCAACCGTTGCAGGCGAACTACCTGATACGGCGGCAAAGAGCATACACGCCATCACAGATGCCATGGCGAGGCCACCACGTATGTGACCCACGCAATCAATGGCGAAGTTGATCAATCGACGGGCAACGCCACCCGTAGACAAAAAGGCAGATGAAAGAATAAAAAATGGGATAGCCAATAAGGTGTAGTGTTCACTGGTGGCTTCAAACAGCTTAAGCGCTATCGACGCCAGCGAATCATTGGAAAACAGAAGAATAGTGGAAACGCTCGACAAACCCAGTGCAATAGCAATGGGCATCCCCATGAACATGCATAGAAAGAGCATGCCAAATAATGCAGCGATGGTCATTTCTTGCGCTCCTCTTTGTCTTTGTATTCCTCTTCCATTTCACCCGCCAGTTCCTCGGCCAAATGCATGCTTTCTTTGGCCTCGTCAAACAAACCGAAACCTTGACGATTTCCTGTCCATACTTCATAGCCAATCGTGCAAACCCGAAGCGCCAACATACAAAATCCGAGAACCAAACAAGACATTGCTTTCCATTTCTCGATCGGCAGATCTTCCATTTCGATACCGATCATTTGCATTTTGCTGAGGTAAATCCAAGATCCATAAAGAAACAAACCGCAGTAAACCAAACACAGCGCAAGCGCTAGCAAGGTCACGGCTTTTTGCATCGAGGGTGATAGCAATTTAATGGCGGCATCCACGCCAATATGTGCGCCTTCACGAAGCCCCCAAGAAGCCCCCATAAGCACTAGCCATGCTGAAAGGTATAGCGTTAACTCTTGCGCCCAAAGCAAACCTTCATTGAAAAAGAAGCGCAATATCACTTCGAAAAACACTAACAGTGTCATTGTCACCAATAAGAGGCCGATGCCTGCCTCTTCAAAACGGTGTAATAACCGAACCATTTCCTACTCCGAAGATAAACGCCCAGCGCCATTACACGCTCTGGGCTTTATCACTTACTGGTTAGATGCCACTGCGGCTTGGATAATGTCCTCACCGATTTCACCTTGAAACTCACCCCAGACAGGTCTCATGACCTCAACCCATTGCTGACGCTCATCGTCGGACAAAGTGATGATCTTGCTGCGACCTGATTCCAGAATTTTCTGGCGATCTTTCATCGATTTCTCATTGGCAATGGCATTACCGTGAGCAACCGCTTCAGCGAGCGCTTTTTTCAATACAGCGCGGTCTTCGTCAGGCATCGTCATCCAAAACTCGGTCGAGGTTGTGACCATGTAATCCAACACACCGTGGTTTGATTCAGTGATGTATGGCTGCACTTCAAAGAATTTCTTCGAGTAGATGTTTGACCAGGTATTTTCCTGCCCATCGATGGCGCGCGTTTGCAGGAGAGTAAATACTTCAGAGAAGGGCTTTTTCAGTGGCACAGCATCAACAGCTTCAAACTGAGCAGCCAAGACATCTGAACTCATAATGCGGAATTTTTTACCGTCGGCATCACCAGGCACATGGAGCGGATCATTCGCTGACAATTGCTTCAAACCATTGTGTAAATAACCAAGTCCAATCAAACCTTTGCTTTTGACTGACTCCAGCAGTTGCTGACCCGCTTCACTCTGTTGGAATCGATCTACGGCTTCCATGTCTTTGAACAAAAATGGGAGATCATAAACTTGCAGTTTTTTGGTGTACTTGGAGAATTTAGACAAAGAAGGTGCAATAAAATGAACGTCTCCAAGCAACAGGGCTTCCATTTCTTTCCCATCGCCAAAAAGCTGTGAGTTCGGATAAACCTCCACCACGTATTTGTCGCCAATGCGCTCTGCAACTAAATCGCGGAACTTCAGCGCCATTTGTCCTTTAGGCGTATTTTGAGCAACCACATGTGAAAATTTAATGGTTTCAGGTGCTGCATGCGCAAATGCAGTCATTCCTGCACAAAGCGCTAACGCTGAAAACATCGTTTTTAGCTTTTTCATACCGTGTCCTCTTTCCTTGTGTCAGCCATGCCAATGCGGCACGCGATTTATTAACTCCCTATATGTTTAGTGGAGGAAACAAACAAGCACACAACTTGAAACAATTAATTAACAGAAAGAAAACAAAACTGAGAGCTGCAAAAGAAGAAATGGGTGTGATTCCACCCATTCATTAGTCAAAAGCAGAAAAGGAAAATAAAAGCAGTTAGCTGAAGAGTGCAGATAGGTAATATCGTGCCACCATCAGTGGCCTACGCAAGCGCATTTTAGGCTCAGCCCAGCGCACAATGTGATTGATCTCCAAACGAGTAGCATCTGGGTAGCACTGTCGATTACATTCTCTGCACGACGAGCCGCTTCCCTCATTACAGCATTGCATAACACGCTGTTCTTCAAATGTGATTAAGGCAGTACACTGCGCACATAACTGACTGCCACGGTGTATACGTTTGCAATATAGGGTCGCCATTGCGCGAACAAGCCAAACAGGTTGGCGACGTTTCACTGGCGTTATCGATACAGTTTTCATAGGCGCGCTATTTTCCCTAGGTGCTTACAAAAACCTTTGACGCTGATCAACATTTAGTGGGTAAAGCCCGTTGAAACTCACGTCAATCAGAGCGTTTTATACTTCGACCTCAGTAGACAGTGCTTTGATGCAAGCAATATAGATGTCATTTTCTCGAAGTGGCTTACCGATATGACCTTGCATACCATTGCTGATGCAGCGCCAAATATCATCTTTCAGCACATTTGCTGTCATTGCCACAATGGGGGTTTGGCGATTAAAACTGTCAGAGGCTCGAATTTGCCTCGTGGCTTCTAAGCCATCCATCAACGGCATTTGTATATCCATAAAGATGATGTCATAACCTTGCGTCTTAGTCTTTTCTAGTGCTGCAAGCCCATCTGTTGCCCTGTCCACAGAAAAGCCAAACTTCATCAGCATCTTTTCGGCAATCATAAGATTGATCGCATTGTCTTCAACCAGCAAGCAATGCTTGCCGGAGAAAGCATCATTGTGTTGCTTGATCAGCTCTCGACCTTTTAGTTCGACACTGTCTTTTTCAATTTGGAGTGGCAACATGACACTAAACTGACTGCCTCTCCCAACTTCACTGGTGACAGATATTTCCCCACCCATTAGATCAATCAATTGCTTAGTAATGGCCAGCCCAAGCCCCGATCCCCCATAACGGCGAGTCGTGGACGTATCCGCTTGTTGAAATTCATCAAAAATAAGGCTGTATTTTTCCTTAGGAATACCGACGCCCGTATCCGACACTCGAATATTAACGCCAGTGTATCGACCCCCTTGCTTATCAACCGTCACCTTGAGGCTTACCAGCCCTGTTTCCGTAAATTTCAGCGCATTTGATACCAGATTAAGCATAATTTGCTCGATGCGGTGAGCATCACCTAAGAAGCGCCGAGGGCACTCAGCTTCGTAGAAGAAATCAAAGACCAATTGAGGTTTATTGATAATGGTTGGCAACATCAGGTCTCGAATGTAGCTACCTACCTGTTCAAGATCGAATGGCGCTTCTTCCAGTTTCAGGTGATTAGACTCCATCTTGCTGAAATCTAAAATATTGTTAATAAGCGACATTAATCCGCGCGAAGAATGTGAAATAACAGACAGATATTCCGCTTGCTTACCAGACATGGGCTCATCTTGCATCAATGAAGCAGCACCGAGTATGCCGTTCATTGGCGTTCGTATTTCGTGGCTTATATTTGCAAGAAACAACTGCTTCGCCCGCGCAGCTTCTACCGCGCGTTCGCGGGTTTCTACCAAATTGGTACTGAGCTGATTAAACTCCCGAACCAACATGCCTAATTCATCTTGTTCCGGATAATCAATTGGGGAAAAAGGCACATCACCACGCTGACTAACAAGGGCGCTTCGTACACGAGCCATAGGACGAACGATTTGCAAATGGATGGCAATGTATGCCATTGCCACCAGCAAGATGGCCACCAGCACCATAGCGAAAAAGAGGTCGTTTTTCAGTTTTGTCGCTTCAACCAGTAACAGCCGCTCTGGCAATGCTCCAACCAGTAACCAATCGGTATCCGGCAGCGTCCGCCCGAAAACTAACGTTGCTTCATGTAAGATAGGATCTCGTTCGAGACGATGGATGAACAGACGCTCTGTGGGCTGAAAAACCGTCGGATTGGGGGTTAGTTCAGCAGCAACAGAGAGTGCATACCCCAAATCAATATCAGGGGACGAGGCAACAATAGACTTAGCCATCTCTTGTAAGTTGGGGTTGCTTTGGATCACCAGACGCTCACCTTGCGTGGCAAGACTAATGACTAATGCTAGCTCCGAAAAATCAGGTTGGGTACTCGCAATCTCGCGTACACTCGGCAAGGGTGTTAGGCGATCACCAGAAAGCGCATCAGGGTATGACATGATGCGGCCACTTCGGTCGAACATCACCATATATCCGCCCAATTTCTGCCCACTTCGAGACAGGAATGCCTGCAATTCGGCCAACCGAACATCAATGGTAACCACCCCAGCAAATTTACTCTGGTGATATATTGGTACGCTGCAAGTCACCATCGGCTCATTGGTGTAAGGGTCAATATACGCTCTCGACCAATAGGCTTCTTCTTGAGACAGTCGCGCAGGCGCATACCACTCCGCAACATGGTAAGGCGCAGAGGAAGGTTGATTGTAATCCTCTATACGTGAATACGTTCCGTCTTCATTAAATGCGATGAACACAGAGGCTTTTGATCGCTCAGCATCGTAAAGGTAAGGTTCAGGCCAGAACCCGCCACTGGCAACAATGCGTTTGATGTTCTTGTTGCTGAGCATGGCCGACAGCTTTTTTTCTATCTCTGCTTCGTTGTCATCAAGGAGCAAGGTATTGGCCAGTGACAATGCGATGGTCTCAACGTTATTTGATAGCTGCCCTAAGCTTTGAGCCACGGTTTCGACCTGTGCCTCAACGCGTTGGTTAGCACTGTCTCTCACCATGCTGTCACCGGTTGTTTCCAGCACATAAACAATAGTGATAACAACAACAGTCAGCATCAAAGCCACTATCCAAAGGGCTTTAACCCCCATGGTTTTATACCAGGGTAGATCCTTCGCAAGCACGTTCAGCCCTCAAGACACGGTGGTTTTATGAGACTGTTCCATATCTTTCAAAACAGCTTGGATGGTGAGGCTCAACAACTTTTGAAATTGTTTGACAGAGGCAAGGTCGATTGGCATTCCTTCTCTGAGCGTCGCTTCAGCGCTCGTGCAATACGCTTGTAACGCAGTCGCTCCGATATTGCCAGAAACACCCTTTAAGTTATGCATTAACGAACGGGCTCGAGCAATTTCACCCATTTCCACGTGTTTTTCGAGAGCGTGTCCGTCACCTTGGTGTTCCGCAACAAACATGGTTAATACCGATTCAACAGCTGACATGTCATCTTCTAGTTGCTCTTGCAAAATGGTGCCATCAAAAAGTGGTTCGGAAGGATCGATAGATTGGAATGGCCTAACCGCATTGGCCTCACTCACTTCTTTTTTCATGCTGTTAGTCTGCAGATTATCTGTCTGAGTGCTATCAACGCTATACCTCAGTATTACCTGAGCAATCAACAGAGTAAAAGCTAAAAACAGTGCTGAAATCGTATTATCAAGCAGCGCCAATACTTGTGTTGTCCAATAGGTTTGTTGCTGAGTCATTGAACGAACAAATTTATGATTGATCACGGCATCGACACTTTCAAACTGTCGATTAATACGCTCCAAACTCGTATACAAGGTATAAAGTTGCACGTGTTCAACGTTGGATTCCAACCTTGTCAGTTCTCCTTCAATCCCGGAGATATAGCGGTTAAAGCGCTCAACACGATCAGTCTCGGTGCCATGATTAAAACCATGCAGCTCGAATAAAAGATAACTACTGACGGATTGATACAGTGCCGTAAGCTCTGGAGAAGAGCGAGAATCCAAGAGATGCTTAAGCTGTTCAGTGACTCTCGATACGGCGTAAATTGATGCCAGTAGATTATCGACATCTTCAACAAACGCATCCGCATCTAACAACGTTTGCTGAATATCATCCCAATTGTCTTCGATAGTGTGCGATTTGGTACGCAGTAACAGATAACGAAAGTGCTGAACCTCTTGCTCAAGGTTCTTACGCTCTTTGTCTTGGTTCAACATGGAAGCCGACACCGTTTGGCGCAACTGTTGTGCGGCATTGTTCAATTTAACGATGTGCGTCGTGTGATCTTTCGTATGCTTCATATCTGTGTATGCAAATAGTGCATAGCAAAAAGACACAATAAACCCTCCCCACAGCAACAGGGACAACCAATGCGTCAGCGTGCGTCGGCGTGCGTTTAAGGTGAGCTTTTGGTTTAATTGAGACAATAGAGGAAGCGGTGTCACTGGCGGTCCTTGTTTTTTGAATTCAACCCTAATGAGTTCAGATGCCTACACATTTATCACGCACGGTCTGCGAGACAAAGTAATAGTTTTACAACACTTACTTAAAATTAGGTAATTTGTCTTATTTTGCAAACACATTGGGAAAAACTTGTATGATTGCGCATACGCATTGCTCGCAAAGGACATGACAAACAAGGCGTATGCACACAAGTGTTACTCTTCGACGTTTAAGCGGCGTGTTAATTGGTCTCGCAGATTTGGCGGGGTGCCTTTGATGGTCAGTGTATCAGTCGCTTGATCGTAAAAAACACGCTCTCCAAGCAGCATGCTGTCAAAATTAATCGACAAACCACCACCGCCGCCCACAAATTTAGTCAGCTTTCGCATGGATGTTCTGTCGGCGGGGAAACTCTCTTCAAGCTCATAACCTTGCTCAGAGGCGAACTGATAGAAATCAACACCCTGATCATTTTTTGGCAACTCACTCGCAAGCTCTTTGACGATCACTTCGTCACCAGCCTGAAGCTGACCGTTGCAGTAGTCATAAACTTGTTTGCGATATTCTTGCTTTTCTTCTTTCTCCAAGCGCGAATCCGCACAGTAATCCTCGACGGCCTGCATCAGAACAAGGTTTTGCTGCTTCGTATCCATGCCAACTTCGGCTTGCATGAAATCGAGGAAGAAATCTGCCACTTTGCGGCCGACACGCCCTTTGATGAAGGTCAAATAGCGGTTTGATTGCGCATCGGTTTCCCATGTTGATAAATCAATACGCGCAGCAATGTCCATTTTGGCCACATCAAGGTAGTCGGTCGAGCTGATCTCCAGATCATCCGTGACTTTCATGCTGGCTTTCGATTCTAACAAACCAATGAACAGGTATTCCGTTGCAAGTGAACGGTATTCCGCGATCACTAACACCCCTTCATCAGCAAAAGGATATTTGGATAACTCCGTTTTTAATCGCTCTGCTGATTGAGATGAAAATGATAGAAAATCGAGTTCTTGCTTACGGCATGCTTTCAACCAGCTGGCAACATCGCTTTCTTCGGCAAACTGGCCAAAACCTTTTGCCGCTTTGGCGTTGTACACACGATGGACTTCGCTGATCAAATTTTCCGTTGAAGGTGAATGAGTTAGCATCTGATCTCTCAGGTGCACGACCAATGAATCTTCACTATCTTTTTTAAGTTGATGAAGAATAACGTTTGAAAGCGTGAGGCTCATAATTGAAAACATTTTTCGTCAGACTAGAGTGTGAGGTATTATACGCGGCTTCTGCTGACACAAGACAAGAGTTTCTATGCCTGTTACTTCTAAATATCAAGATAAAAACGTTGAACAGATCCTCAACGATGTGGTCAATGTTCTTGAAAAGCACAAAGCTTCGACTGACCTTTCGCTGATGGTAGTAGGCAACATTGCTACTAATCTGATGAATAACAACCTGCCAGCTGCGCAGCGAAAAGTGATTGCGGAAAAATTTGCTCAAGCTCTGCTGTCTTCAATCGATACAGAGTAATAAGACCGCGTCGGAAATTTACGCGCACAGTAAAACAAAGAGAATAATTGGCCTTTATGGTAGACAGCGGAAATACATACAGGGACAAGGTGTCACAGCTGATAAGCTGGGGACACTGGTTTAGCTTTTTCAATATTATCGCAGCCATGTTGCTGGGGACGCGCTACATAGCGCAATCCGGTTGGCCCGAGACATTGATCGGACAAACTTATCAGTTGCTGACTTGGGTTGGTCACTTCGGTTTTATTGTTTTCGCTGTCTACATTCTGGTGATTTTCCCGGCAAGCTTCCTCATTCCGTCTCAACGACTCATGAGGCTGTTTGCCGTTCTCGTTGCCACAGCAGGCATGACAATACTGCTGTTGGATATTTACGCCTTCGAAACTTTACACCTCCACCTCAATCCATTGGTGTGGGAGCTGCTATTAAGCGGCGAAAAAACTGACATGAACGCCCACTGGCAATATTTATTTGTTGTCGTGCCTGCTATTTTCCTTCTTGAAATAGCCATGTCTGAATGGGTTTGGCGCAAACTCCGTAAGCTTTCTCGCAAGCGTGTTGGCGTGCCAATTGCCGCTGTGTTCGCCGTCTGCTTTCTTGGAAGTCACCTCATTCACATCTGGGCAGATGCATTCTTGTATAGCCCGGTGACCGCACAGCGCTCTAATTTCCCCATTTCTTATCCTATGACGGCCAAAACCTTCATGGAAAAATATGGCTTGCTTGATCGTCAGGAATATCAACGTCGTCGTGACGAACTCGGCAACCAAGAAAGCGAAGTCATTCGCTATCCGCTGGAAAAAATCTCATTCGCCGCAGATGCATCAAGCTACAAACAGAATCTACTGATTGTAATGGTTGATGGTCTTCGTGCCGATATGCTCGACCCAGTCGTCATGCCAAACCTCAGCCAGTTCGGCAAAGATAACATGACGTTTTCCCATCATTACAGCTCCAGCAATGATGCAATGGCGGGTATCTTCGGATTGTTTTATGGTCTGCCTGGCAGCTATGCACAAAGTGCTCGCACTGAAGGCCTAAGCCCTGTACTTATCGACACACTCGATAAAAAAGGCTATCGCTTTGGCTTATTTAGTGCCGACAGCTTTGAAAACCCAATTTACTACCAGAGTATTTTCGGCAAACACCTAGAAAACACGACGAAAGTTAACTCAAACGAGGCTTGGGTTGCTGACCATATGGCCGCCGACAATTTGGACAAGTGGATCAAACAAGGCGATAGCAAAAAACCTTGGTTTGCCTATCTTGAGCTAAAAAGCGTCACCGAGTATGAACAAGGTGGCGACTATGACCGCCCATTCCAACCTTCTCTAGACAATGAGCTTGCCAACGTTGGCGATCACACCGCACTCGTACTGAAAAACAGCTACAACAATGCGGCATATTACGTTGATGGCTTGTTGGGCGAACTTTTTGACACACTTGAACAGAATGGTCAGCTTGATAACACCGTGGTGATGGTTACCGCAAACCATGGCACAGAATTCAATGAAACCGGTTCAAACAGTTGGGGCGCCAATACCAACTACAGCCAATACCAGTTGCAAGTGCCTTTGGTCGTTCATTGGCCAAATCAAAGCCCACGAGAAGTCGACGCCTATAGTTCACACTTGGACATCGTACCGACGCTAATGGAGTCCATGCTGGCTGTAGACAGCCCTGCGGAGCTTTATACCAGCGGTCGCAATCTGTTCGAGCTTGCTGATAAGCCACGTCGATGGGTGATTGCAGGTGATAGCCGCGACATTGTCGTGGTTCAGCCAGACAAGACAACCGTGGTAGACAAATTTGGTAATTACCGCATCTATGACAGTAATTACAAGTTACAACCTGAAGGTAAACCTCAGCTATCTGTACTCATGCAGGTGATGCACGAACTCAAGCGGTTTTATCATCCAGACGAAAGCTAATGCAAAAACTGATGCATAGGCAGCCTAAGTGGCTGCCTTGTTTTTTTGTCCAAATGATTGAAATACGCCAACTAAATGAAGAAAGTCGATTGACACTCAAATCATGTGTTCGTAACATGACTTTCGTGGAGTCGGTCTGTAGCGCAGCTTGGTAGCGCACTGTCATGGGGTGTCAGGGGTCGGAGGTTCAAATCCTCTCAGACCGACCATTATTTTTAAAAAGCCCGCAGCATTTCGCTGCGGGCTTTTTCCGTTTTAGAAACTCAGCCATGCATCGGTTAGTATCAAAATGCGGTTGCTAAAGCGTTTCCCTTAAAGTTATTACTTTGGATTGAAGATATGGAAGTCTCGATTGAATTTGGCGTACTGCTGGTCGTTCTCGGGTTTATCGCCGGGATTATTAACACACTGGCAGGCGGCGGTTCGAACCTGACCATTCCAGCACTGATTGTCTTAGGCATGCCCGCTGAAATCGCAAATGCAACCAACCGTGTAGGTGTCCTGATGCAAAGTGTTGCAGGCGTAGCGGGTTTTCGTCACCACAAACGACTTGAGCAAACCGATCTTATCCCAATACTCATTCCCACGTTGATAGGTGGTGTTGCAGGAGCCTCAGCAGCAGCGTGGCTGCCTTCAAGCATTATTAAGCCAGTCCTACTCGGGACCATGCTACTTATGGCCTTCATCATGCTTGTGAAACCCAGCATGATCAGCCCCGATGCTAACGAACCCTTTCGGATGATGAAAGACACCCCAGCCTCATGGGTTGGGCTGGGCATGGCTGGATTTTACGGCGGCTTTGTGCAAGCAGGCGTCGGTTTCGTGTTGCTGGCAGCACTATGTGGAACCTTGCGCTATGATCTCGTGCGCGGCAATGCACTCAAGCTCGTCTGTACTCTCGCTTTCACTTCTGTCTCTCTCATCATCTTTATCTGGCAAGATCTCATCTTATGGCTACCCGGTGTACTGCTCGCTATTGGCTCCATGGCAGGGGCATGGTTGGCAGTGAAATTTGCCATCAAAGCCAATGCCAGCACCTTAAAATGGTTCTTGTTTCTAATGACTTTAGTGGGTTGTATTTTCGCGTACACATCGTGACGTCAGCCACATATTTTTCATTTAAAATTCAAGTGGCTACTAGCTGATATCAAAAACATTTACTTACATCACAACCTACAAATCTCAGCTGTGACGTCAGTCGAAGATGATAGACAATCAGCAAATTATGATACTAATTGCTGTCATACTTGCTGAAAAATATTAGAAGCAAAATCACACTTTTCGTCAGTCACTAAGGGAGTCATAGGGCATGATTGCTCTGGATTACGCATTCTGCCTCAAGGTAGGTGAAGCTATTTGTCCACAGAAGGATCTTAACGATTTCTGTCTGGCTCTTGGTCTCGCATTTACGAAGCAATTCACGGATGCGCGCAGCCAATTACTCATCAACGACGAAAATCATGCTGGTTGGCAGCAGTTGGCTGACATTAAGCCACGACACTTTCAGCTGTTCTCGCCCATGATACCCATCAGTGAACATGACGATTTATTGTTAACTAGTCTATTAACAGCAGAAAGCGATCACCTTTATAACGATGTGTTCAATCAACTAATCCCTCTTAAAATCAGAGGAAGCAGTTATGGCTATCTGCTATTAAAGACACCGCATAAATACCATGTCGACCGTCATGCCCTTGAGATGCTGTCTCTCTTAATTTCCGGTGCATTAGATAGCCACCTTCAACACCATGCATTTTTGTTAGAAAGATCTCATCATCAAAAGACCGAAGAAAAGCGAGTTCAAGAAGTCTGTTCTCAAAAAGGGCTACTCGAGCAGCTACATATTCTGCACAAGATCTCTCTACGTCTTTGGCACTCGCACTCTCTCGACAATATGCTTCACACGGCAGTCTACGAATGCATTCATGCGCTCGATTTCGACCGAATGGCGATATTTCTTCTTAATAGCCACACCGGACTAATGCGCGGTACCTACGGTACCGACATCAATGGCACTGTCACCAATGAGCAATGGTATTGCACTGCCATGTATGAGCACTATCACGCGAAGACGACACTTGATAAGAAACAGCACATCAACATCAACGAAGGTACAGCCCTGTTTCATGACAACGTCGAAGTGGGTAAAGGATGGAACGCGACGATTTCGCTTTGGGATGGTGACGAGCCTATCGGCTGGATAGCCTGCGATAATCTGATTACGCATACACCTCTCAAGAGTTACCATAGCGAGTTGCTGAAACTATTGGGTGTGACCATGTCACAACACCTTATTCAGCGTCGATCCCAAGACGAATTGAAGCTGCTCAACCTATCACTCGAACAGCGGGTTGCCGATCGCACAGCACAGCTAGAAGAAGTGAATAAGCGCCTAAACCAAATTTCGCGCGAAGACAGCCTGACCAAAGTTCCTAATCGACGTATGCTTGATGAGAAAATGGAAGAAGAGTGGCGTAGAGCCATGCGTTATCAAACACCGCTTTCTATTTTGATCGTCGATATTGACCACTTCAAACAGTACAACGATTTATATGGTCACGCCTTAGGTGACAAATGCCTCGCTCAAGTGGCTAAGACGCTAAGCCAAGTCGAACGAAGAGCTGGCGCAATCCTTGCGCGATTTGGGGGGGAAGAATTTGTCTTTTTGCTGCCAGGCAGCAACAGGGAAAATGCAAAATCCGTAGCTGACCGCGCATTGGACGCGATCACAGCGCTGCAGATCCCACATGATGATTCACCTATTTGCCCTTATGTGACTGTCAGCATCGGCGGGAAAACCTGCATTCCAGACAAACCTAACAGCCAGCAGCAATTGTTTATTGATGCCGATGTTGCGCTTTATGAAGCGAAAAGCAGCGGGAAAAATCAGGCCTTCGTTTTATAGCGTTTACGACCAGCGCCGCCGTTTCCTCTTTTCTTCTTGAATGGATTAGGCTGAGACGGCAGCGAACGCAGGCTCTCGGGTAGTGGCCCTTTCCTTACAGCATTCATTAAGTCCAACAATTCCGATTCCAACGCCGACATGAACGGCTGATAGGCCCCCTTCTTTTCGGCCATATCTTGCAGCTGGCGCTCCCAATGCGCGGTCATGTCAGGGTAAGCCGCTTTTTCTGGTAATGCATCAATAAGACCACACGCCGATGCAGTAGCTCTTATTTGCTTACCTTCACGCGAGAGTAAACGACGTTTAAACAACAATTCCAGAATGCCAGCGCGGGTCGCTTCTGTGCCTAATCCGTCTGTATCCCTCAGTATTTTTTTTAACGACGCTTCTTTCACAAATCGTGCAATGCCAGTCATCGCTTGCAACAACGTCGCTTCAGTAAAATGCCTTGGTGGCTCAGTCATACAATCTTTAATTTCACCTCGTGCGCACGTCAGCACAGTGCCTTTGTTTAACGGTGGCACCTGACTTTCTATATCTTCTTTTTGCGCTGCGTTATCTCGCGTTAACAATGCCCGCCATCCGGGCAGAGTCAACTGTTTGCCTTTGGCAATGAATATGCCTCCCGCAATATCAAAATCGAGCTTTGCTTCTACATATTCAGCCGCAGGGTAAAACTGCATCAGGTATTGGCGGGCGATCAGCTCATAAACATCACGCTCTCTGCCACTTAACGCATTGCTGCTCTTCCCTGTTGGAATAATCGCATGGTGCGCTTCTACTTTGCTGTCGTTCCACGCTTTGGATTTCAACGACAAGTTAGCGTTTTTCACCGCATCACTGAGCGAAGACACCGTGTTGCCAATTGCTGCTGTTACGGTAGACGCTTCTTTCAAATGATCTTTCGGTAAATAGCGACTGTCCGAACGCGGATAGGTGATGACTTTATGTTTTTCGTACAACGACTGACAACACGCTAATACATCAACCGCACTCATGGTGAAGCGTTTGGCGGCATCAATTTGAAGTGCAGACAGGCTGTAAGGCAGCGGTGGGGCTTGCTTTGTACCTTTGCGTTCAGACACGACAACCGTAGCAGGTTGATTAACAATACGCTGGGCGACATTTTCCACCAATTTACGCGAGAGTACCCTACCTTCTTCATCTTGCCATGGCTGGCACGATTCGCTCGGCTGCCAACGCGCCAAAATATCACTGCCTTGATAAGGAATGACTGCATCAAGCTGGTAAAAAGGTTTCGGCATAAATGCCGCGATTTCTCTGTCACGACGCACGACCAAACCAAGCACTGGGGTTTGTACGCGCCCTACCGACAACACACCCTGATACCCTGCCTGCTTACCCAGCAATGTGTATGCGCGAGACATATTCATGCCATACAGCCAATCGGCACGAGAGCGAGCCAGCGCCGAGACAGAAAGCGGGACAAAATCGAGGTTACTGCGCATGGCTGATAACGCTTTTTTCACGGCAGATACGTTAAGGTCGTTTATCAGCAAACGTTGTATGCGCTGTTTTTTCTTGTCCGCCAATTTGGCATAACTAAACACTTCATCCACCAACAGCTGCCCCTCTCGATCAGGGTCACCCGCGTGGATAATATCGTCAAATTGGCGGAGCAGTTTTTTTACCACTGAAAGCTGTTTAGCCGCAGATTTTCGTGGTTTCAGAATCCATGGTTCAGGCAATATTGGAAGATCGTCTAAACGCCATACTTTGTATTTTTCGTCGTAAGCGTCAGGCTCTGCTTGTTCAAGCAGATGACCAATACACCAGGTTACCGCGTCGCCATTGGCAGCCTGGACATAACCATCGTGATTTTTATGGGGCTTGGGTAAAGCGGCAGCGATTGCGCGACCAAGACTGGGCTTTTCTGCAACAAAGAGTCGGGCCATGGGAAACCATCAAACAGAGCAATTGTCGACAATTTAGCGAAATTAAAAGGGCTTAACAACAATTAACTGGATATTTATCCAGTTAATTGTGAGGTGGCATGAGGTGTAGCCTTAGAGGTAAGAAACGTATTTGCTGGTATCACGTTTGGGGGCATTAGCCGGTGTGCAATCTGGCGTCCCGATGTAAAGGAAGCCGACAATTTCATCATCGCCCGACACACCAAACGCTTCACGCACGACAGGATGATAAGCCCACTTCCCTGTGCGCCAAAAGCCTTGATAGCCCTGTGCAACGGCTGCCATTTGCATTGCCTGCGCAGCACAACCCGCAGAGATATGCTGCTCAATCACAGGTACCTTATCGTGCTGCTTAGTACGCGCTATTACGGTGATCACCATGGGTGCGCGAAAAGGCGAGTTCGCGGCTTTTTCCACCACGGCATCTTCTTCATTATCAGCTTGAGCAGCGCGTTTTAGGATGGAAGAAAGCTTATCTAAACCTTCGCCTGTCGCAACCACAAACTCCCACGGCGTTAACGCGCCATGATCAGGAGCACGAAGACCTGCCGCCAGCATATTTTCAAGCGCATCACCCTGAGGGGCTGGCGCAGACAAACGAGGAATAGAACGACGTTGGGTGAGTAAATGTAATGCGTCCATGAAGATCCCAATGACTAGTAAATAAAATCGCTGTTATTGCCCCTAAAAATAACACAAACCCGAAAGAACAACTCCCTCCGGGTTTTGTGGATTAATCGTCGATGTTCTTAAAGGGCTATCGCGAGTTCAACACCTTGACGAATGGCTCGCTTCGCATCAAGCTCACCGGCCTTTTCTGCACCGCCAATGATATGAGGCTTCTGACCTTGGCTTTCCAACTGAGCGGCCAAATCATTCACTGACTCTTGCCCTGCGCAGATGATGATATGATCGGCGGGCAAAATATGTAACTGCCCTTCCAACGTAATGTGCAGACCGGCATCATCTATTTTTTCGTAGCTCACACCACCCAGTAGCTCGACACCACGTTTCTCAAGTGTTCGACGATGTATCCAACCCGTCGTTTTACCGGGCCCTTTACCAACCTTGCCAGGCTTACGTTGCAGCAACCATACTTGACGCTGGGCAACATAATGAGGCTGTGGCAGCAACCCTCCCTCATGAGACATGGTTTGATCAATGCCCCAATCTTTTAGCCAATCTTCCAGCTTGTGATCTTCAGGCTCGGTGATCATGGTTGCCACATCAATACCAATACCACCCGCGCCAACAACCGCGACACGAGAACCCAGTGTGGGTTTGTCTCGAATGAGCGTCTGGTAATCAATCGCTTTCGGGTGATCAATGCCCTGAATAGCGGGAATACGTGGCTTCACGCCCGTTGCAATCACCACTTCATCAAACGCTTTGAGCATCTGTGCATCAACGCGCTGATTGAGCCTGACTTCAATATTGAATTGCGCCACTTTGCGAGTGAAGTAACGAATAGATTCTTTAAATTCTTCTTTGCCAGGAATTTGCATCGCCAAATTGAACTGGCCGCCTAGCTTGTCACTCTTTTCAAATAGCACCACATCAAAACCGCGCTCTGCTGCTGTCACCGCGCATGACATCCCCGCCATGCCACCACCAACAACCGCGACGCGTCGTTTGTTGACAGCGGGAGAAATCACCAGCTCAGTTTCGTAGCACGCTTGCGGATTAACGAGACAGCTAGCGCGCTTGCCTTTGAATACGTGGTCAAGACACGCCTGATTACACGCGATACAAGTATTGATGTCGTCGGCTTTATCTTGCTCAGCTTTGACAACAAATTCTGCATCAGCCAAAAACGGACGGGCCATCGAGACCATGTCTGCTTGACCGCTTGCCAAAATATTTTCAGCGACCTCAGGGGTGTTAATGCGGTTGCAAGTTACCAATGGGATAGATACTTCACCTTTTAGGCGTTCTGTCACCCAGCTAAAGGCCGCGCGTGGCACCTGAGTGGCGATGGTCGGGATACGCGCTTCGTGCCAACCAACACCTGTATTAATAATGGTCACGCCCGCCGCTTCAAGTGCCTTGGCTAGCTCAACCACTTCATCATGGGTGCTACCTTGCTCGACAAGATCGAGCATAGAAAGACGGAAAATAATGATGAAATCATGCCCTACCCGCTCACGAACAGCTTTAACAATCTCGATAGGGAAACGAATGCGGTTTTGGTAACTGCCGCCCCAGCCGTCATAACGTGTATTTGAGCGGGCGCAAATGAACTGGTTAATCAGATAACCTTCCGAGCCCATGATTTCGATACCGTCATAGCCCGCTTCTCTGGCCAATTCTGCGCTCTTTGAAAAATCCTTAATGGTATTCAGGATTTGACGCTCACTCATGGCAGACGGCGTAAACTTAGAAATAGGGGCTTTGATCTCGGAAGCACTAAGCGAAAAAGGATGCATGGCATAACGACCTGCATGCAACAATTGGAGCGCAATTTTTCCACCATGTTCATGCACCGCTTCGGTGATAGTCCGGTGTGCGCGTGCTGCTCGCCCACTGCTAAACTGCGCACTGAGAGGATGCAAACGTCCACGGAAATTCGGTGAGAAACCGCCCGTCACAATCAAGCCAACGCCACCTTTAGCTCGTTCAGCATAGAAGGCTGCTAGCTTTTTAAAACCATCGTTCGATTCTTCTAGACCAGTATGCATTGATCCCATCAGTACACGGTTTTTCAACTGCGTAAAACCAAGATCCAGTGGCGCGAGTAAGTGAGGGTACGGCAAGTTCATTCTACGCTTCCATCGTATTGTTATTCTGATTACACAACCATAAACCCGTCAAACAGAAGTTTCAAACGTTTGTTTACATTTTTACAACATAAATCAAAGCTAGGTTATCTAAACAGGATTAGTTACGATTACAGATATGAAAAGAAGCTGGGTAAACAAATGAAAACGCTTTTTAAATTCTTTGGCACCTTATTGAAATGGTGCTGGAAGATTCTAGGTTTCGCTCGTCAATTGGTGTTGAATCTGTTTTTCATCGCCGCCATTGTGTTGGTCTATTACGTCGTGACAGACGATGATGTCATCTCGCAAGAACCAACAGAACAACCGATTCAAGCGCTATTGCTTGATATATCGGGACCTATCGTCGAGAAGCAACGCAGAATTGATCCTTATGATTTTGCTACTCGCAACCTTTTTGGCCAGCAGGTTGAATTTGAAAATGTCCTCTTCGATATTGTTGAGCAAATTCGCACGGCCGCAAAAGACGATAACATTAACGGCATGGTACTGAGCCTGTCAGACATGTCTGAAACCAGCCTCACCAAGTTGCGTTACATTGCGAAAGCCATCAATGAGTTCAAAGCAACCGGTAAACCCGTTGTTGCGATTGGTGGCCACTACAACCAAAGCCAGTACTATCTAGCCAGCTACGCTGACGAGATCTACATGGCACCCGATGGTGCGGTACTGCTGCGTGGCTACGGTTCGTTCAATCTGTATTTCAAAGATCTACTCGATAAGCTCGATATCACTACGCATGTGTTTCGCGTGGGGACATACAAGTCGTTTGTTGAGCCGTATACGCGAACGGAAATGTCACAAGAAGCGCGAGAAGCTAGTTCTGTTTGGCTCAACCAGCTTTGGGGCGCCTATGTCGAAGACGTGGCGTTAAATCGCGAATTGAGTGTTGAGCAACTGTCGCCTGATACGCAAACGTTACTTGATGAACTCAAAGCAGTGAACGGTGATTTTGCGCAGCTTTCAAAACGCCTTGGTCTGGTCGATGAGCTTCTAACACGACAACAGATTCGCACTAAGCTTGCAGAAACGTTTGGTAGCAATGGAGAAGACAGCTTCAATTATGTCAGTGTTTATGACTACTCATCACTCCAGTTCCGCTTACCAAAAGCAGACCAAATCGCGGTCGTTGTTGCCAGCGGAGCCATCGTTGATGGCTTTGAATCTGAAGGCACTGTCGGCGGTGACACCACCGCAGCATTGCTTCGCGATGCTCGCCTTAACGACGCAGTGAAAGCCGTGGTGCTTCGCATAGACAGTCCGGGAGGCAGTGCATTTGCGTCCGAAGTCATCCGCAATGAAGTAGAGGCGCTCAAAGAAGCAGGTAAGCCTGTTGTGGTGTCGATGTCCAGCGTCGCAGCATCTGGCGGATATTGGATTGCCGCCAGTGCTAATCGCATTCTGGCACAACCGACCACAATCACAGGGTCAATCGGTATCTTTGGTATCCTGACCACCTTTGAAGACGCCTTAGCAAAATACGGCGTATACAACGATGGCATTGGCACCACACCGTTTGCGGGTGTCGGCGTGACGCGCGCATTGCCTGAAGGGGTTGCCGACATTATGCAACTTGGCATTGAAAACGGCTATCAGCGCTTCATTGGGCTGGTCGCAAGCCAACGCAACCTTTCTATCGAAGACGTTGATCAGATCGCGCAAGGTCGAGTGTGGACAGGCTACGACGCAATGAAGCGAGGCTTAGTCGATCAACTGGGTGACTTTGATGACGCCGTTGCCGTTGCCGCTGAACTGGCTAACATTGACGACTACTCGTTGAACTGGCTCGAAGAACCACTAACACCCGCTCAGCAGTTTATCTATGACATTGTCAATCAAGCCATAGTGAAGCTTGATTTGAACACAAACATCAAACTACCAGCAGCAGTACAACATTTTGCCAACACTGCAGCGACTGAAATAAATCACCTTAATAACTTCAATGATCCAAATGGACAATATGCTCTTTGCCCAAATTGCAGTTATTACGACAACTGAGAACTCCCCGGCAAGCGCCGGGGTTTTTTTAATGAATTCGATACGTATAATGCGCCCACGACCTTGGCAACAATGAATTTGTGATGATGGAAAGAAAACACATATATATCGCCTACACTGGCGGCACTATCGGCATGCTGAAATCCGAGCAGGGTTACATCCCCGTTTCAGGCTTCATGCAACAACAGCTCAAGCAGATGCCGGAATTCCATCGTCCTGAGATGCCAGAATTCACCATTCATGAGTATATCCCGCTCATTGATTCTGCTGACATGACGCCCGCTGAGTGGCAACGCATTGCTGACGATATACGCGACAACTACGACAACTATGACGGCTTTGTTATTTTGCATGGCACTGACACCATGGCTTATACCGCCTCGGCATTGTCTTTCATGCTGGAGAACCTGGATAAGCCAGTTATTGTCACGGGGTCACAGATCCCATTGGCCGAACTACGTTCGGATGGGCAAGCGAACTTGCTAAACGCCCTGCACATCGCAGCCAATTACCCAATCAACGAAGTCACCTTGTTCTTCAACAATCAATTGTTGCGAGGCAATAGAAGCACCAAGTCTCACGCAGATGGCTTCAATGCATTCACGTCGCCGAACCTACCACCACTTGTGGATGCGGGAATCAATATCCAATTGCATGGTGCTGAGATTGACAAAAAGCCGGAAGGGGCTTTCAAAGTACATACGATTACAGAGCAACCTGTTGCCATCATTATGATGTACCCAGGCATTTCTCCTGACGTAGTCCGAAATGCACTGAAGCAGCCAGTGAATGCGATGATCTTACTGACCTTTGGTGTGGGTAACGCACCGCAAAACAAAGAACTGTTAGGATTATTGAGAGAAGCAACCAATCGCGGTGTTGTTGTGCTTAACCTTACCCAATGTCTCGCTGGAAAGGTCAATATGGGCGGGTATGCTACAGGTTGTGCTCTTGCAGAAGCCGGAGTATTGAGTGGTTACGACATGACGCCAGAAGCTGCATTAGCAAAACTTCATTATTTACTCAGTCAAGATTTGCCCATTGAACAGGTTCGCAACTTACTTCAGCAAGACTTACGTGGTGAACTCACGCTCTAAGCCAAAGTACTGCGATAAGTAAATGGACAGTGACAGTCATAAAATAAAAAAACGGCATAAATGCCGTTTTTTATTTTATTCAAAATCCAATTACTCGTCGTTTACATTTTTCTGAATAATCGTTTCCTGATTTTTTGCGAATTCGCGCTGAAGCGCCGATTTCGATTTCAACGTAATGTCACCGCCAGCCGCCACCGTCATATGTTGTGGCTCGGTGTTATGACGCGATTGATAAAGCATGACAACTTGCATCGCATGGTCACGTTGCTCTTGCGACAAAGGCGTACCTTCAGGCCACTTCCCTGTTTCAACCGCAAAGCTCAAACGATCATAAGCTTCAGGCGTAATGCTGGACAACAACTGTTCAATATCCATGTCTATTCCCTGGGTTACATGCCTCGATATCTGGCTTAATTTGTATGCTAACTCGTACTATATCGTGGGCGTTCAAAACAATTAGGCAATAATAACGACAAAATCAATACCAGTCTTTTATCATGTATTGATACATGCCTTTACCATGCTTTGGTACTGGGTTAAGCAATTCAGCCAGTCCAATAGTAATGATTTTATAATGAATACGCACTTGCTTGCTTGAGCAAATCCACAGTTTTTGCCACCTTGTGTGACAGAGACAAGTGAAATGCGACGGGTTGCAGTGAACTCTTCCCAATACCAATACTACTAGTCCAACTATCTTTGTGGGGATATTTCCTCCTCAATTTTTGCGCAGCAATTTCTATCCCAAGAGCTAAAACTAAGGTAAAGAACATGGCCTCTATCACTGGCAGTAATTCGTCCGATAACCTCATCGGCACGGCTGACGATGACAGCATCTACGGCCTGCTAGGCGAAGATACACTTCGCGGTTATGCCGGAGATGATACGATTTACGGCGATTCTTCTGCGTCAGAAATTCAAGAACTTTCCTCAAACGGAGACGGCAGCTATACACTTCAAAGCGACACGTTTGTTTCTGTTTCTTTGTCTCAATTCAACTTTCCTGTCACAGACGAGAAAAGTTTGGGCTACGCCATTCTCGATGCCAATGGAGACGTCATTAGCAAAAACATTATTGTTGATTACGTAAACATCGCTGAACGAGGATCAGCTATCGACATCAATGTCGCTGGCGGTGCCAAATTAGTATTTTTTACGATTCCATCGAGCGAACTACCCAACTTCGAATGGACGCCCCTAGACCTTAATAACGTCGATACGAATATCGCGACGTCTCCTGTCACCATTACCGTAAAAGAAATCAACAGTGACAGCGCTACACACGGTGATGATGCCTTGTACGGTTATGAAGGCGACGACCAACTGTTCGGTGAAGGTGGGGACGATCGCATCGTCGGCGGCGATGGACATGACATCATTTCTGGCGGTGATGGCGACGACTCGGCGTGGGGAGGCAATGGAGACGACCACCTTCACGGTGGTAAGGGCGACGACAAGCTTTATGGTCAGAATGGCAAAGACAAACTAGAAGGTGGCGCAGGTGACGATGAACTGTGGGGTGGGCGTGATGACGACACCTTACTGGCAGGTAGCGGCGCAGATTACATCGAAGGACAAGATGGGAACGACACCGTACAAGCAGGCGACGGTGATGATGAAGTCTGGGGCGGAGCTGGCAACGACAATATTCGCGGCGACCAAGGGAATGACTACATCAATGCTGAAGACGGTGAAGACCTTGTTTTTGGCGGTGCCGGTGATGATGAAATTTATGGCGGCGACGACAATGATGATCTTCGCGGCAACGCTGGGAACGATAAAATCTACGGCGAGCAAGGAAACGACATTCTCAGAGGACAAGCCGGCAATGACTACCTCGATGGCGGAGATGGCAACGACGAGATATACGGCAACCTTGGCACCAACACCATGCTTGGTGGTGACGGGAACGACTACCTATTTGCAGGCTGGTTCAGTGCTGACAACTATCTTGACGGACAAGCTGGCGAAGATATCTTAATCGGCAGTATTGGATCAGATACCTTGATATTCGATGAGAATGATTTTCAAGGACAAGTCAAAACTCTTTCAAATGGTACTCAAATCAATAAGCATATTTATGATGCTTCGTCTGGGTTTGACACCTTGCTGATCACCGGTGCACAAAATGCTGATTTTACCGGCACCAGTTATCAAACCGACCCAAATGTAAAAGGCAATGTCGTCGCAGGGGTTGAAGCCGTGATTGGTGATAGTGCGGATCAAACACTGACCATTAACACACATGAAATCGATGCTCAGTCAGACAATACTGCAGGTGATGATTGGCAAGGCTTCATTGCATGGTTAGGTCATGGCGACGACACGCTTAACCTCACAGGTGTTGATTGGCAGTATGATGCAGCAGCAACATCAAACGCAGACATCACACCCGCGATGGTCGCCAAAATGGGGCTATCAGCGGCACAAGTCGCTGATCTACAAGCCTATGTGTTCAACGACCTCTATAGCAATGATCAGATCACCGTATGGACGGATGCGGAATCGATCACCTATTTGGGCACAGATATTGTGTAAAACACATATACACAAGCAAACTATCAGAGAAAATCATAGGCCAGCCATCATGCTGGTCTTTTTTATCTCTGTGGACTGACGCAAAACTCAGGAAATGAAGATAAACTGAAAGAAGATGTTTATGTTATAAGTCACTCGCATCGAATGAGAGACCAAAACTAAAGAGCCACGACCGTCATGAATAAAGGCCCTATTTCATTTCCATATAAAGTTGTCATTACGGCGATAAGCACCTTACTGCTTGCTGGATGTTTTGAAAGCAACCGCAGCACCGCGCAGCTTTGCGAGAACTACCCTCAGATCTGTAACAAACTAAATACTGAAGATGGCCAGTGTCGACATGAGCGCACTGACCTCATTTGGCTGCGTTTTGATGTGATTAAAAAGCCTTCAGATTTGAATAAATTTGACGAACTACAGCTCACGAAGAAATACGCCAAATGTATGTCGCTTGCCGCACAGATTGAAAGCACGACGTTAAAATCTAAAAAAACCCTGCGGACTGAAGCGCTTTTCCACGCATACGACACGATTGATCAACTAGAGCTTGAATTGAAAAGCTCCTACCAGCCTTCAATCATCTACTACCGCTGGACCCAAGGCGACCAAGAGGCTCTCGAGCAATTTTTAAAGCTAGAAGAAACCGAATATCTCGATTCCCCCGAAATGCAACTCGGTCTTGCAAGCTATTATGTCGACAAAGACAAGGTTCACACCATCAACCTTCTGATGAAATCTTTGACGCTTTATGATGGGCGCAGCAGCATGACAATGGAGAAAACAATTCCAGACGTCGTGAAGTCGCTTGCGACGGCCAATCACTCACTGGGTAAACTCGATGAGGCGTATATGTGGGCGTTAGTCGGAAGCGAGTTAGGTCTAGCGATTGCTAAAGAAGCGCAAATTAAATTGCTATATCCAATGATCGATGAAAGACGCGCACTGATCGCTGACATTTCAGATGATATCGCCTCGTCTATTGAAAGCGGTAATTTCGATAAGAGCATGTTGATACAACTTTCCGGACTGCCGCCACTGTCGAGAACGCAATAAATCGCCGACATTGATAAAACAAAAAAGCGTGCTGCGAGCACGCTTTTTTGTTTAGAGTCAGTCACTCATTTCGAGACCTATCCATCAACGTTCTGACTCTTCAAATGCCATGGACACTGAGTTGACACAATAACGTAGCCCTGTTTCCGTTGGGCCATCATTAAACACATGCCCAAGATGGCTGTCGCAATTTACACATCTTACTTCCGTTCGTAACATGCCATGGCTATTATCTTCAACGTACTTAACCGCCCCCTCAACCGCCAGCTCAAAACTCGGCCAACCACAGCCAGAATCGAACTTAGTGCTCGAATCAAATAGCAAAGCATCACAACACACACAATGATACGAACCGTTTTTGTGATTGTGCAATAAAGCCCCACTAAACGGAGGCTCAGTGTGCCCCAAGCGGCAGACCTTGTAGGCCTCGTCAGAAAGGTTTTCTTTCCACTTTTCATCAGAATGCGTTGTCATTACGTCCTCTAGTCTGGGAGTTTGGCGTCTACTACTCAATAAGCATCTGTATGACGCTCTATTTTGATGCTTACTGGAATATTCGCTCTTTTATTACCTTTTAATTGTGCTCAGTACCAGTTTGAACCCTAAGCATCGCTGACTGCATCACAACTTCCACACACTGGTGCTGCAAGCGTCACGGAAATGACATGTCACAAGAAACATCCAGAGCAACATGCGCTTTTCGTTTGTTTTTGATCAGTTTTACTTAACTTTTAACCACATAACTGCATAGCCGCTGAAACTGCGCCCAATTCTCAAAATTCGCACGCAATGGAACACACTTTCTTTCCATACTTTTTCGTTAGCCATAAACAATACAAGACACCCCTGTACACAAACGTAGCTAACAGTAAGTGGCACATTATTTTCAACATTCCGTGTAAAACACCAAAGAATTGTTTAGGTGATGTAAAAATAATCCGTACTATTTTTTGATTTTAAGCAATTTAGGTGGGTTTTTTGCTTGCATGGGTGGTACCGATTCTGTAATTTTACTACCAGTTTCATTTTTCACTAGATATCAAAGTTGTGGAGCAACGTAATGACTATCAAAGTAGGTATTAACGGTTTTGGCCGTATCGGCCGTTTTGTTTTCCGTGCATCTGTTGAGCGTAACGACATCGAAGTTGTCGCGATCAATGACCTGATCGACGTAGAATACATGGCGTACATGTTGAAGTACGACTCAACTCACGGCCGTTTCAACGGTACTGTAGAAGTTGTAGACGGTAACTTGGTTGTTAACGGTAAAACAGTT
The DNA here is from genome assembly GCF_041439165.1 of Enterovibrio sp. FF113. Lineage (NCBI taxonomy): Bacteria > Pseudomonadati > Pseudomonadota > Gammaproteobacteria > Vibrionales > Vibrionaceae > Enterovibrio > Enterovibrio sp. FF113. Next base: position 52,608 of record NZ_JBGONO010000007.1, read on the forward strand.
CGCGTAACTGCAGAACGTAACCCAACCGAACTTCAGTGGGACGCAGTAGGCGTTGATGTTGTAGCTGAAGCTACAGGTATCTTCCTGACTGATGAAACTGCTCGTCAGCACATCACTGCAGGCGCGAAGAAAGTTGTTTTGACTGGTCCTTCTAAAGATGCGACCCCAATGTTCGTAATGGGCGTTAACCAAGACACTTACGCAGGCCAAGACATCGTTTCTAACGCTTCTTGTACGACTAACTGCCTAGCGCCAATCGCTAAAGTACTGAACGACAACTTCGGTATCGAATCTGGCCTGATGACTACTGTTCACGCAACGACAGCAACTCAGAAGACTGTTGACGGTCCTTCTGCGAAAGACTGGCGTGGCGGTCGTGGTGCTTCTCAGAACATCATCCCATCATCAACTGGCGCAGCTAAAGCAGTAGGCGTAGTTCTTCCAGAACTAAACGGCAAACTGACTGGTATGGCTTTCCGCGTACCAACTGCAAACGTTTCTGTTGTTGACCTAACTGTTAACCTGAAAAATGCAGCAACTTACGCTGAAATCTGTGCAGCGATGAAAGCCGCTTCAGAAGGCGAAATGGCTGGCGTTCTTGGTTACACTGAAGACGAAGTTGTTTCACAAGACTTCATCGGTGAAGTTCAAACTTCAGTATTCGATGCGAAAGCTGGTGTTGCTCTGACTGACAAATTCGTTAAAGTTGTATCTTGGTACGACAACGAAATCGGTTACTCAAACAAAGTTCTGGATCTGGTTGCTCACATCTCTAAGTAATCATTCCGGATTGCCTATTAGGGCATGAGTGACAAAAGGCGGCTTATTGGCCGCCTTTTTTGTATCTAAATTTCACATTCAGAAGGCACATTTCATGGACGTTAAACAGCTCCCAACTACTGCTGTACTCTCTGACTATGTCACCATTTGCGAACTTGACGGCATCAAAGTGGTTCGCGTTATCCACCCAAAAGCCACCGCAGCAATCTCTCTCTTCGGCGCGCATGTACTTAGCTTTCAGCCATCAGGTAAGAAAGAAACCATCTGGATGAGCGAAAAAGCGGATCTGAGCGGCACGAAAGCCATTCGCGGTGGTATTCCAGTCTGTTGGCCTTGGTTTGGCAAAGCTGCGGAGCCATCACACGGTTTCGCGCGTTCCAGTGAATGGGCTTTGAATGAGCACAGAGAAAATGAAGAAGGCGTCATCATCAGCCTCACTCTGACCGACACTGCTGAGACTCGTGCAATCTGGCCGCATGCTTTTCGCGCTGAATTGCTGATGGAAGTCACTGACACACTCAAAGTCAGCCTGATCAGCACCAATACCGGAGATGCGCCGATGCAGATCGGAGGCGCTCTTCATACTTACCTGAATATTGGTGATGTTACCGAGACCACTGTGTCGCAATTGGGCAACGAATACATCGAAGGCGGTATCCGCAAGCCAAGTTCAGGCAATACCGGATTCGATCAAGAAGTTGATCGCATTTATACGCACGCCAATGAAACAGTCATGGTAGAAGACCCACGTTTTCAACGTCGTTTAGCTGTCACAAACCAAGGCAACAATGCCGTGGTTGTTTGGAACCCTTGGAAAGCGCTTTCTGCCAGCATGGGTGATATGGCAGACGACAGCTACGAAACCATGGTATGTGTCGAATCGGCAGTATATGACCGAAGTGTCAAACTAGAAGCTGGCGAAAACCATACGCTATCAACCTTGATTTCAAGTCAATAACAAGCCGCTCAATCAGGGTAACGTCAGGCCGGAGCTTTCCCAAGTTCCGGTTTTTTGCCTCCATGGCCCCAGCGACTACCCCCTCCTCCCATCAAATCCCAGCGCATATTGAACGCAATGAAGTCAGTTATCCCTAAATACTAAGCTCGCTTAGGTAGACATCCTTTGATGTTTCAATCCAAAGCGTGATTCACTCTGTAATGAAAAGTTCATCGCTATAAGAAAGTTACAGTCTGAATACAAAGCCTTATCACAAAAGGGAAAAATATCGAAAAAACAAGTAATTCAACCAAGCAAATTGATCAGTTGCTACTAGTCTTAAAAAGGTGAGGATATGAAAGCGACTGCGCCAATATCCTTTCTTATTGATAACAGCAAGATTTAGGGGGCAGGACCATGAGTATTTTCGACCACTATCGTCAGCGATACGAAGAATCTAAAGACGAAGAGCTGAGCCTTCACGAGTTTCTGGACCTTTGCCGGGAAGATCGCGGTGTCTATTCCAATGCGGCAGAGCGTTTGTTAACGGCCATTGGCGAGCCAGAAATGATCGATACCGCTCACGATCCTCGTTTGAGCAGACTTTTCTCTAACCGCATCATCTCTCGATATAAAACATTCGAAGATTTCTACGGGATGGAAGAAGCGATTGAACAAATCGTCTCCTACCTCAAACACGCAGCCCAAGGGCTAGAAGAACGCAAGCAGATCCTGTATCTGTTAGGCCCTGTCGGCGGTGGTAAATCATCACTGGCAGAAAAACTAAAAAGCCTGATGCAGAAAGTACCTATCTATATATTGACAGCAAATGGCGAGCGTAGCCCGGTCAATGACCACCCGTTCTGTTTATTCGATGTTGTCGAAGATGGTGCATTACTCGAAAGTGAGTATGGCATATCACAACGTTGCCTGCGCTCTATCATGTCGCCTTGGGCTGCAAAACGCCTGCACGAATTTGGCGGTGACATCAGCAAGTTTAGAGTGGTAAAGGTTCGTCCATCAATTCTCGACCAAGTCGGCATCGCGAAAACGGAACCCGGTGATGAGAACAACCAAGACATTTCATCACTGGTTGGTAAAGTGGACATCCGCCAACTTGAACATTTCTCTCAAGATGACCCCGATGCATACAGTTATTCCGGTGCATTGTGTAAAGCCAACCAAGGCTTAATGGAATTCGTAGAGATGTTTAAAGCACCGATTAAAGTGCTTCACCCGCTCCTAACTGCCACGCAAGAGGGCAACTACAACGGTACTGAAGGCCTTTCTGCATTGCCATTTGACGGCATGATCCTCGCTCACTCCAATGAATCTGAGTGGCAGACATTCCGTAACAACAAAAACAATGAAGCCTTCCTTGACCGTGTTTACATCGTGAAAGTGCCATATTGCTTACGCGTATCGGAAGAAATGAAGATCTACGACAAACTACTGCAAAACAGTGAGTTGTCAGCGGCACCGTGTTCACCGAGCACACTGGATATCCTGGCTAGATTCACTGTTCTCTCACGCTTGAAAGAGCCAGAAAACTCCAGCATCTTCTCAAAAATGCGTGTTTATGATGGCGAGACACTGAAAGACACAGATCCAAAAGCCAAGTCTTATCAAGAGTATCGTGACTATGCTGGCGTAGACGAAGGCATGAATGGTCTATCGACGCGATTCGCGTTTAAGATCCTTTCTCGCGTCTTTAACTTTGACCATTCTGAAGTTGCAGCGAACCCCGTTCATCTGTTCTACGTACTGGAACAGCAAATTGAACGTGAGCAATTCCCGCAAGATATTGCTGAGAAGTACCTGGAGCACCTCAAAGGATATCTGATCCCTAAATATGTCGAATTCATCGGCAAGGAGATCCAGACTGCCTACCTTGAGTCTTACTCAGAATACGGCCAAAACATTTTTGACCGATATGTCACCTATGCAGACTTCTGGATTCAAGATCAGGAGTATCGTGACCCTGATACTGGTCAGTTGTTCGATCGCTCTGCGCTCAACAGCGAATTGGAAAAAATCGAAAAACCCGCGGGCATCAGTAATCCAAAAGATTTCCGAAATGAAATCGTTAACTTCGTCCTTCGTGCTCGCGCGAATAACGAAGGTAGGAACCCAGGATGGACCAGCTACGAGAAGCTTCGTACCGTTATCGAGAAGAAAATGTTCTCCAACACGGAAGAGCTGCTCCCGGTCATTTCCTTCAATGCGAAAACCTCAAACGAAGAGCAGAAGAAACACGACGACTTTGTGGCTCGCATGATGGAAAAAGGGTATACCCGCAAACAAGTACGACTCTTGTCTGAATGGTACCTGCGCGTGCGCAAATCTTCGTAATCAGGCTGACAGTGAAGTAACGAAATACGGGGGGCTTATGGGGCATTTCATTGATCGAAGGCTCAACGGAAAGAACAAGAGTACAGTGAATCGCCAGCGTTTTTTAAGGCGTCACAAGCGACAAATCAAAGAGTCGATTGCTGATGCCGTTAATCAACGCTCAATCACTGATGTGGACAGTGGTGAGAGCATCACTATCCCTTCTCGTGACATCCGAGAGCCAACTTTCCGACAAGGCAAAGGGGGACAGCGTGATGCTGTCCACCCTGGCAACGACCAATTTATCCCTGGCGACCGCATCGAACGCCCACCTGGTGGTGGCGGAGGTGGCGGCGCTGGTGAAGGGCAAGCAAGCCCTGATGGCGAAGGTCAGGACGATTTTGTATTTCAAATCTCTAAAGACGAATATCTAGACCTCTTATTTGAAGATCTTGAGTTGCCGAATTTGAAGAAAAATCAGATGACGCAACTGGTGGAATACAAATCACACCGCTCTGGTTTTAAATCCAGTGGCGTACCTGCCAACATCGCCATTGTGCGCTCGTTGCAGAACTCTCTTGCACGCCGTACAGCAATGAGTGCAGGAAAACGCAGGCAACTACGCGAACTTGAAGCAGAGCTCGAAGCACTGCAACACACAGAGCCGGCTCAACCGTTGGAAGAAACGCGTATTCAAGAAGAAATCGACGCACTCAAAGGCAAAATTGCAGCGGTTCCATTCATCGATACGTTTGACCTTAGGTTTAAAAATTACGAGAAGCGACCACAGCCCAGCAGCCAAGCCGTTATGTTCTGTTTGATGGATGTGTCTGGCTCAATGGATCAAGCAACCAAAGATATTGCCAAGCGATTCTACATATTGCTTTATCTCTTTCTCACACGTACCTACAAAAACGTGGAAGTGGTATTTATTCGCCACCACACACAAGCAAAAGAAGTAGACGAGCATGAGTTTTTCTACTCTCAAGAAACCGGTGGCACTATTGTTTCAAGTGCACTGCGTTTGATGAACGATATTGTGAAAGAACGTTACCCATCCAATGAATGGAATGTGTATGCCGCACAAGCTTCAGATGGAGATAACTGGGCTGACGATTCACCAGGTTGTCGCGAGTTATTGCAAACGCAACTGCTTCCTGTCACGCGGTATTACGCCTATATCGAAATTACACGTCGTGCACACCAAACCTTGTGGCGTGAATATGAAGCTCTGAACGAAACTTACGAGAATTTCGCCATGCAAAACATTCGCACTGCAGACGACATTTTCCCCGTCTTCCGGGAGCTATTTAAGAAACAGGTAAGTTAACGCTTACCTCTCTTCTCTTTCAGTTTGAGATCCAAGGAGGACTTCCATGGCAGTCGCAGCTAAAAACAAAAAGAAGACACTCAGCGATGGTCCAGACTGGACATTTGATCTGCTGGACCAATATCACACAGAAATCAAACGGGTGGCTGAACACTACAAGTTAGACACCTACGTCAACCAGATAGAAATCATCACTGCCGAACAAATGATGGATGCGTATTCAAGTGTGGGCATGCCAATTAACTACAGCCATTGGTCATTTGGTAAAAAATTCATCGAAACAGAACGCGGTTATAAACATGGTCACATGGGTTTGGCTTACGAGATAGTGATCAACTCAGACCCTTGTATTGCATATTTGATGGAAGAAAACACCATCACCATGCAGGCCTTGGTTATGGCACATGCCTGTTATGGCCATAACTCATTCTTCAAAGGTAACTATCTGTTCCAAACTTGGACGGATGCAGGTTCTATCATTGATTACTTGTTGTTTGCCAAAAAGTACATCAGTGAGTGCGAAGAAAAATACGGTGTGGATGATGTTGAAAAACTCCTCGACTCCTGCCATGCGTTGATGAATTATGGCGTCGATCGCTATAAGCGCCCTCAAAAAATCTCAATGGCAGAAGAAAAAGCCCGCCAAAAAGCGCGTGAAGATTACTTGCAAACGCAAGTGAATGCCCTTTGGCGAACGATTCCGATCAGCGAGAAAGTGCTCGAGAAAACCGTAGATCGCTTTCCGTCCGAGCCACAAGAGAACATCCTCTATTTCTTTGAAAAGCACTCGCCTCTGCTTGAGCCGTGGCAACGTGAAATTGTGCGTATCGTGCGTAAAGTTAGCCAATATTTCTACCCGCAAAAACAAACGCAGGTCATGAATGAAGGGTGGGCAACTTACTGGCACTACACCATATTGAATCATCTCTATGATGAAGGCTTGGTCTCCGATCGCTTTATCATGGAATTTCTTCACAGCCACACAAACGTGGTGGCACAACCGCCTTACAACAGTAACTACTACAGCGGTATTAACCCGTATGCACTTGGCTTCGCCATGTTCAAAGACATTCGCCGTATCTGTGAAGAGCCCACAGAAGAAGACAAATATTGGTTCCCTGAAATTGCAGGTTCTGAATGGCTAGAAACCATGCACTTCGCCATGCATAACTTTAAGGACGAAAGCTTCATCAGTCAGTTCCTATCACCCAAAGTGATGCGCGACATGAAGTTTTTCTCCGTCAACGATGATGACAGACAGAATTTCATTGAAGTGACCAGCATTCACAACGAGGAAGGCTATAGACAACTACGCGAGAAACTGTCTGCGCAATACAACCTCAGCAATCACGAACCTAACATTCAGGTATGGGATGTGGATTTACGCGGAAATCGCGCACTAACGCTGCGCTACGTGCCTCACAATAGAATCCCTCTCGGTAACTCACATGAGGAAGTATTAAAGCACGTGCACCGTCTATGGGGTTTTGAAGTGGTGCTTGAGGAAGAGTTGGCAGACGGAAAAGGTAAAATCATCGCAACGTGCCCGAAAAGACCACAGTTTGATCCTGATTTCATTCCGGGAAGCTAAGCCCAAAATAGGCGCTAACGACTCCGATATTCTCAACAAAATAAAAAACCGCCAGTTCGGCGGTTTTTTTGATTCTTTCACTCGAAATTGGACGCTGAATTCGGCGTGTTACGCCTCTTCTTGCTCCATCAGTTTCGCAATGGTATCGCGGTTAACGAACCACATCGCGCCACTTTCGCGGCCATATTGTTTGATGCGTTCAGCAACATCGCCATGACGACCTTCAACGGTGATACTCAGCAGATCACGGTAAAACTGAAGGGCAAGTTCGCAAGCACGCTTGTCCATGAAGTAGTAACCACCAACGCGCGAGTAAATCTTACGCATACCATTCATCGTGAGTACGTACACTTTGTTGCCAGAAAGCTGCGCCATGCCTTGGAACAACATGTAGTCAAAATAGTTAAATGCACGACCACGGCACACTGCTTCACAGACTTCGGTGTCAACTTTACCGAAGGAGTCGAAGATTTTTTTCACGTCTTGTTGAATGGCGGCTTTTTCTTCCACCGTTTCAACAAAGCTTGCAAAGCTCTCGCTCGCTAGCAACGCTTCACAGCGGCTAATCACCTTTTCAACTAACGCTGTGCATGCCTCGGAATCACTTTTCACCGCATAGCGCATGTAAACGCCGCTGATGTCGGTACGTGCTGACAGGAGGTTTTCTAGCACACCATGAACATCTTCACCTTCAAGAGTCACCAAGGTATCCAAGATGCTTAAGCCAGATGTGTTCATGTAGTCATTAACACGCGTCGGTTTACCGTGTTGAATCGTCAACCAACCATCACGGGCCAAACGCTGAAGTACTTCACGAAGTGTGGTTCGGGTAACGCCAATCAGCTCTGACAGCTCGCGCTCTGCGGGAAGAATTGAGCCTTGCGGAAAATGATTATTCCAAATGCTCTCGATAATATATTTCTCAGCAAACGTTGCCGGACTGTCCGCCTTAATAACCATTTGTTGTTGTTTCCAAGTTGCTTCTTATCTTGATTAATAACTCATCATACCACTGATGGTCACAACCTAGAAACCTATCAATGTTGTCGTTTTCGCGCTTTTGGCTGCGAATTGACGGCATACATCACAGTTAACCACATTCCATAAGGGGGCGGGCAAATGCACCAATCTGGTTGGTATAAGACTATTTGCACTGCCCACATGACGTGTTTGTTATAGGTTTTCTTTCATTGTTGTTGTCTCTTTGTATCTGTTTTGTCTAAACAACTGATTAAATGCGCGCTTATCCGCAAAGTACTGATTAATCTTGATCCGCATCACTGTATACAACCGGACTCACGCATAAAATAATCGCGCCAAAATGTTACCAAATATTTCAAGTCATACGGGGTCGCGTCGCGTTTTTTCGTAACATACTCCAGTAATTTAATTAACATGCAAAGGATTGTTGACTGTTTGGAAAGTCGCTGTATTGTGTGCTCCGAGTTTGCCTATGCGATGGGTTTCAATAGTGTTTTTTACCGAGTAATCATTATTTTGTTGTTTGACTTCATGTCACCCACAAAAACGGAAAAAGTTACCTAACCATCACCCAATGCAACTGCTCATTTACACCTTCATTTCAAGCCCCCAAGAATATTTGCTTTTTCTATAAGAATAGAGACAAAAACATGGCCATTACGCTCAGGAACGCTTTTATCAAGAACTTTCTCGGTAAAGCGCCCGATTGGTACAAAGCGGCGATCATCGCGTTTTTGATTATCAACCCCATTGTTTTCGCAATTGACCCGTTTGTTGCTGGTTGGTTGCTGGTTGTTGAATTTATTTTCACATTAGCGATGGCTTTGAAATGCTACCCGCTTCAGCCCGGTGGTTTACTGGCGATTGAAGCCGTAGCCATAGGGATGACAAGCGCCGAGACAGTAAAACATGAACTGGTAGCCAACTTTGAAGTGCTACTCCTTCTGATCTTTATGGTCGCGGGCATCTACTTCATGAAGCAGCTACTGCTGTTTATGTTTACCAAAATACTGCTTGGTATTCGGTCGAAGTCCCTGCTATCTCTCGCTTTCTGTGCAGCAGCTGCGCTACTGTCTGCGTTCTTGGATGCCCTGACTGTTATTGCTGTTATTATCAGCGTAGCCGTCGGCTTTTACTCTATTTATCACCGTGTCGCATCGGGTGGTTCACCGGATAATGACCATACCTCAGATGATCACCTTGGCGATGATTTGAGCCGTGATGACCTTGAACAATACCGCGCATTTCTGCGCAGCCTGTTAATGCATGCCGGTGTCGGTACCGCACTTGGTGGTGTAATGACCATGGTTGGCGAACCGCAAAACCTTATTATTGCAGAAAAAGCCGGGTGGCAATTCGGTGAATTCATCATCCGTATGTTGCCAGTTACCCTCCCCGTTCTAGTGTGTGGTCTTGCAACGTGCTTTCTTGTCGAGAAATTCCGCATCTTTGATTACGGTACAAAACTGCCAGAAAACGTTCGTAACATTCTGTTGGAATTTGATGCTGCCGAGCGCGCAAAACGTACCAACATCGATGTTGCCAAGCTTGTTTCACAAGCGCTAATCGCCGTTTTCCTAGTGATCGCACTCGCTATGCACCTTGCGGCAGTTGGCCTTATCGGTTTGACCGTTATCATTTTAGCGACGTCTTTCACCGGCGTTATTGACGAGCACCACATCGGTAAAGCCTTTGAAGAAGCGCTGCCCTTTACCGCGTTACTTGCCGTGTTCTTTGCGGTCGTTGCTGTCATCGTTGATCAGGAACTCTTTACCCCAGTTATTGCTGCCGTACTAGAAATGGAAGGTGGCTCACAGCTAACCATGTTCTATATCGCGAACGGTTTGCTTTCTATGGTGTCAGATAATGTATTCGTGGGAACCGTTTATATTAACGAAGTGAAAGCTGCGCTGATGGACGGCATGATTTCTCGCGAACAGTTTGAACTGTTGGCTGTGGCTATCAACACAGGGACTAACCTGCCTTCGGTAGCAACGCCAAATGGTCAAGCGGCGTTCTTGTTCTTATTGACATCAACACTGGCTCCGTTGCTTCGTTTGTCATACGGCAAGATGGTGTACATGGCACTGCCATACACCATAGTGATGGGATTGGTTGGCCTTGCAGGCATTGAGTTCTTCTTAGTACCAATGACCGATTGGTTCCACCATGCGGGTTGGATCTCGCTAGGCACGGCTGATGCGGTAGGCGCAATAAGTACTGGTCATTAAAGATTGATTTTCAATCAAATAAACCTTTGAATACCAACGTCCCACAAACACGTGGGGCTTTGTGTTTTAAAACGGATTCTTAACCTATGTTGTCCTTCTTCAATGAAATATCTCGCGGGCGTGGCGCGTGGCTGCTGCTGATGTTGTCTGCGCTGGCATTTGAAGCCTGTGCTCTCTATTTTCAGCACATCATGAATCTTGCTCCCTGCGTCATGTGTATTTATGAGCGTGTCGCCATGATGGGTATTGTTGGGGCTGGTCTCATTGGCATTGTTGCACCAAAAAACGGCCTGTTTCGCTGGTTGGCTCTCACGGCTTGGGGTATTTCAGCAGGATGGGGTCTGAAGTTGTCGATTGAACACGTCGGTTACCAATTCCCAGATCCAAACGATCTGTTTGGTGCAACGTGCGATATCTTTGTGTCCTTCCCTTCTTGGGCGCCGCTGAATCAGTGGGTTCCGTGGATGTTTGAAGCCAGTGGTGATTGCAGCAAAATCGTTTGGGAGTTCATGACATTAACCATGCCTCAGTGGTTGGTCATTATTTTTGCCGCAATATTGGTGGTGTTTGTTGTCGTGATACTTTCTCAATTTTTCGGGAAACTCCGTGAGCGCCGTCTGTTCTAACAGATTCGGCGCAATAAGCAGTTATACCAATCAGAATAATCCCAGCTTTCGCTGGGATTATTCTTTAAATCTTCTGAGCTGACATTCAACGTTACTGCTGCTGAACTTGTCTCACCAACGGCTTATCTGCACCACTAAACGTATAGCGGCTAAGTGCTTCTGGTGGCACCCACGCCATGGCCTGATGACAGTGCAACGTCACATCGCCGTTGAGTACTTCACAAGAATAACTACGCAGTAGAATCGACTTGTTTGGGTAATGGTGAAGGGTTTCCAGCAGAAAATCGCCCACCTTAACCTCCACACTCAACTCCTCAATCAGCTCTCTTGCCAACGCTTCTTGGTCTGTTTCACCCTCTTCGACTTTTCCTCCGGGAAATTCCCAAAGACCTGCTTCGTTATCTTGATCATAACGTTGAGTGATCAATACGCGTTCACCATCAGCGATCACGCCAGCAACGACAAGGATTGGCGCGCTTTCTTCCATCATTTGTTGCCGCAACACTTCTTGAATTTTTTACCACTGCCACAAGGGCAAGGGTCGTTACGTCCAACAGACTTATATGGGTTAACTGCACGTGCTCCTGAACCTTGCTGAACTTCGTCAGCTGCAAGCGCGACTTCGTTAATCATCAGTGGCAGTTGCTGGTAGTATTTTTCTGGCGAAGGAAGTGAAGCAAGACCGGCCTCTTCCATTTGCGCCAGTGTTCCTTTTTCATCGTGCAGGAACAACATGGTAGTCATCAACGCTGACAGCATACGACGACTGCCGTCTGACACCGTCACTTCGCGCCATGCTGGTTCAATGTGAGGCCAGACCGCAAGGAAGCCTTCAGCAAATGCTTGATGCTCATCATTACGTGCTTCGTCTAAAGACAGTGAATCAGGCAATGCATATTCATGCTTCATCAACGCAACGTACTGCTGCTCAAAGCGCAGCATGATGCTTCGTTTTTGCTCAGCAGTGAGAGGCTCTATATTGTCTTCATCGACACCGCCTGTTTGCAAGATAGGCAGCCATACACAAGGATCTAAGGGTGCCGGAGACAGGTTTGCTGCAAGCAGCGCACCTTCAATAAAGGTAGCAGGCATGCCATCCCAGCTGTCTTGCAGTTCAACCAATGTTGTCATTGCGGTTCTCGAAAATTGAAAGGGGGAATAATATACCGAAACGCTGCAGATATGCAGATTTCTATCACGCCATGAATCAGCGAAGTCTAGGTTTGAAATCATAGACCAAAACCTGAAAACCCAAGCGAATGGCACCAGTTGGGGTCTATTTTAAACGTGCAACGGTTCGCGTTTCATTAAATATTGCGTTTAACATATTGAATCATTCTGTACAAACCGTGGTAGCCTTATCCGCGATAGAATACGGAAGGAAATTCTTTTGCCATCGTCTCGAAGTGTCATTCTGGCCGGAGCCACAGGCTTGGTCGGTGACGAACTACTCCATCAACTGCTGGGTGATCAAAACGTGACGCATATTCATGTGGTGACGCGTAGACCTATAGCCCTTGTGTCGGACAAAATTATCGTTCATCAAAGTCCGGACTTATCAGTGACGCACTGGCAACCCCAGTGGCCTGTGCCGTTGCAAGGCTACATTTCCTTGGGAACAACCAAGCAGCAAGCGGGCTCCAAAAAAGCATTGGAAGCGGTTGATTATCAACTGGTCGTAAAAGTCGCACGAATGATGGCGGTAATGGGCGTAAAACATCTCGCCGTCGTATCTAGCCTGTTTAGCCACCCTTGGTCACCCTCCCACTACTTGCGTTGCAAAGGCAAGATGGAGCGCGCGGTATCTGAAATGGGGTTTGAACGTTTTTTGATTGCGCGTCCTGGTCCATTGCTTGGTGAGCGCGAATCTCCGAGAAAAGATGAACAAATGCTGCAACGCTTTATGCCTGCACTTTCGCCTTTCCTCGCGGGTCCTTTGGCTGATTTGGAGCCCGTAGAAGCGGTTCGAGTAGCACGCGCGATGATCACCGCCTTGTCAGAAGAAAACTGGCCGGGCCGAATCGATAGGCGCACGCTTCCTGGTCGCATCCTCAACCAGTACTGATACCGTTATTGGGCAACACTGAACAAGACAAGACAAAGTAAGCAGCATATAAATGCAAAAAGGCAGACGTCTCGTCTGCCTTTCTTCCATCTGAACCTTATTGACCCAACGCGACGAAAAGCCGTGAATTAGACGAACACGCTCTCTTCACCATGGCGTTCGATGTGTTTTTCAACATCGTGCAACGCGTTGGTGATGATGTTCAGAATTTGCTGCTTATCTTTTAGCTGGCGAATCTCTGCAAACAACGCATTGGCTTGCGGGTATGGCACTTGTAAATAACGGAACCATTGCTTCACTCGGTTCGGGTAGTACAACCCCTTGTCACCACGAATTTCAAATTCAGAGTAGCGAACCAAAAGCGCTAACACGGCATGCCAAGACATGGGCGCCTCACCACGCTTGATATGCGCGCCTAAATTTGGCACGTTCAACGCACCTCGGCACACCATCAAGGTGTCACAACCCGTTACGGCCTGACAGCGTAACGCGTCTTCCTGGTTCCAAATATCCCCATTGGCAGTGACAGGAATGCGTAAACGCTTGGTGATATCACCAATTAAATCCCAGCGCACTGTGCCCGGCTTATAGGCATCCGCTTTGCTGCGACCATGCACCACAATTTCATCCGCGCCGGCCAATTGAACCGCGTCGACAATCTCTCGATACGATGAACAATCATCAAACCCTAAACGCACTTTGGCGCTGACCACGTTGCCCACAGGAACGGCATTACGCACGGCTTTCACCACTTGGAATAGCAACTCAGGCTCTTTAAGCAAAGCAGCTCCGCCTTTACTGCCATTGACCGTTTTGGAAGGACACCCAAAGTTGATATCGACCCCCGCAGAACCAAGCTCAATCACTTGCGCAGCGTTCTCTGCCATAAACTGTGGCGACTGACCCAGCAATTGCACGCGTACGGGCGTTCCTGATGGCGTTTTACCACCCGCCTCAAGCTCAGGACACATACGGTGATAGACACGCGGCGGAAGCAAGGCATCAACAATACGCACAAACTCAGTCACGCACAGGTCGTAACCGTTAATTTCGGTGAGCATTTTACGCATTAAGGCATCAAGCACGCCTTCCATTGGACCAAGAACAAGCTTCACGCTTACTTGCCTCGTCTCGGGTGGTTCAGAATGTGGTCTTCCCAGTCAATCACGTCGATTTCGTAAACCACTTTCTCACGCACAGACTCATCGGCGGCATGCATAGCATCTTTCGAGCCCGTGATTAACGGGTGCCACGCTGGCAGTGGCTTATCTTCTGCCAACAAGCGATATGCGCAGGTATCCGGCAGCCAGTAGAACTCCTCGATCTTGTCACGTGACAATTTCAAGCAGTCTTCGTCATAGCTAAAACGATTTTCATAGTCTTTGCATGAGCACGTTTTGTCGTTCAGCAAGCTACACGCGATATTGGTGTAGTAAAGCTCTTCGGTGTCTTCATCAATCAACTTATGAAGACAGCACTTTCCGCAACCGTCGCACAGTGATTCCCACTCCGCATCCGTCATGTCAGTCAGTGATTTTTGTTCCCAGAAAGGTGTCGTCATGTTTATGTGTACCGTTGATATTGAGATAAAACCAAGAGGCGCCCGTTATACCACCCAGCCCAAAAAGTTCAAGGACTATCCCCTCTCTCGCTGCGTATCGAACAAAGGAAAACCAATTATCAGGCAGTTATAAGCCGCCTTTGCCTAAATATGCGTTGAATGATAATGTGCGCGCCTTATTGTCACTGAGTGTTGGGCGCATCGGATGAAAGAGCAAGAAATGAGTTGCCGTTTAGGCTGTGGGGCGTGTTGTATTGCACCTAGCATTTCATCGGCCATTCCGGGAATGCCAAATGGAAAGCCAGCGGGTGAACGCTGTATTCAGCTTGATGACAATAATCTGTGCAAGATATTCGGCCAACCAGATCGCCCTGCTGTGTGCAGCCAATTCAAAGCCGACCGAGACATTTGCGGTGGAAGCAATCAATTCGCGATTGATGTACTCACCGAGTTAGAAGCACTGACTTAATCTTAATGACGTTCTGCCACTTCTTCTTCAGTAAGTTCACGCACCACACGCGCTGGGTTCCCCACCGCAACATGGTTGGCAGGTATGTCTTTCGTCACCACGCTGCCCGCCCCAATCACACAGTTCTTACCAATGGTCACGCCCGGTAATACAATCACACTGCCGCCAAGCCAGACATTGTCACCAATGGTGATAGGCAATCCGTACTCTTCCAGATCAATGACCCTACGCCCCACATCAAGAGGATGTGTCGCAGTAAGCAATTGCACGTTATTTGCCATCATCACACGGTTGCCGATGCGAACAGGTGCAACATCTAAAATTGTGCAATTAAAATTCATAAACACATTCTCACCAATTTCAGTGTGAATGCCGTAATCACAGAAAAATGGCGGCTCGATATACACATTTTCTGCTGCATTCGGCAAGAGGTCACGCTTAGCCGCTTTCCAATCATCACTTTCTGGTAAGCTCTGATTAAACCGATGCATGGCTTCTCGGCAGCGCATTTTATCCGCCACCAGCTCTGGGTCACTGGCAAGATAAAGCTCGCCACTTAGCATTTTTTGCTTTTCTGTTTTCATTTTTCTCGCTTAATTGCGCACACTTACTGATAAGAAAGAAAACATTACCTCAACCTGGAGATCCAATGCTGAGACCCTTGTCTGCCTTCTTATTTTTACTGCTCGGTTTGACAGGCTGCGCCTCATCACCTTTGCCACAGCTTTCGAAAGGAGCGACGGATTGTGAACAAACACTTTACCGTTTCTATCAAAACGTGGATTCTACACGCGACTACCTGTTGCCTTATCATCTAGACCCGCGATTTCCGCACCTTGCTTTTGATCGAATCAGTGCTTCTTTTGCAAACCAACTCGACAGTCACGCTTCGCGCACCGAATGGCTCAGCTATGTCTCAGGCCTTGGTCAGCAACAGCTCACCACTGCTTTGGCTTTATCAACGAATATCGAACCTGAACAACAAGCAGTATTAACCCAATGTCAGCAGGCACTCACTACCGTAAGCGCAGACAGCGACGATTTCTGGCAAGCCATTAGTGATGCCGCACCCATGCTGCCCACCGCGTATCAGCATTGGAAGCGCGTGTTGGGTGCTTATCCCATCGCCAGCAAAGTGGCACAATCAAGAATCGAACAAGAACAAGACCACATCAGAAGTGAATTTGGCCGCTCATTGGCCTATCCGTACCATTACAGCGAAGCCTCAAAGATATTGTCACAGCCTATGTCACAAGAGCAGATTGAACACATGATGAGAAGCATCCGCCGCTCTTCTTCACTGGGTTGGCCAATGTTCAATGAAACGCAAACACGACAACTCTTGAACCATTACACACCCATAGTGACCGTTGAAACCTTGACGCAGGATGACCTAATCGGCGCGCTTGGATTGGACGACGCAAACACGCCCTTCGTAAACACACAAGTTCCCATGATCTACCGAGGCATCAGCTATACGCGATTTGATGGTGATATTTTGCCTCAACTTAATTACGTGCTTTGGTTTCCCGCTAGAACCGCCAAAGGGACGTTTGACCCCTATTCGGGCGCATTGGATGCGATTAACCTTCGCCTGACTTTAGACACTGACGGCTCGCCACTGATCTTCGATTCTATCCATCAATGTGGCTGCTTCCACATGGTGTATGCCCTCAAGCCGACACTGCAATTCACGCAAAGCGATGATGAACGACCGATTGAGAACCACCTTCCTCAACCGAGCCCATCTTCTCGTCTTCATGTGTCATTGACCGGTGGCGAGCACATGGTCAATCAGGTGAGTTTTACCGATAACATCCCCGCCACGATTAGGCTTGAAGCTAATCCGCTAGCCATATTAATGACGTTGAAAACAAAAACGGGAAGTATGATGAGTCCGTTCAATCGCCACGGTGTCATCACGGAAAGCGCAAGAGGAGAAGAATGGTTCTTATGGCCGTTTGGGGTTCGCTCACCCGGCGCCATGCGCCAACAAGGGCAGCATGCCATTGCCTTTGTCGGTGAACGACATTTTGATGAGGCGTTTATGTTTGATGGCTTGTTGGAAAGACTTGAAGACGAAAGATGAAAAATGAAAAATGAAAAATGAAAAATGAAAAATGAAAAATCTGAAGCCCAGAAAACAAAAAAGCGAGCTGTTTAAGCTCGCTTTTTCTCACCCATAAAGGTGAATCGCCAACCGCACTGATTAGTGCACGTGGCCGTGTTCAATTTCTTCTGGCGTCGCGTCACGGACTTCGCGGACTTCGCCTTCAAAATGCAGCACCAAACCCGCTAAAGGATGGTTGCCGTCAATCGTGACTTGCTCGCCATCTATCTCTGCGATAGTCACTTGGATATCACCTTGAGGACCTTGCGCATTGAAGACCATACCCACTTCAATCTCTTCAACGCCTTGGAAAACACTTTTTTCTACCGTTTGGATCATCGATTCATTACGTGGGCCGTAAGCATCGTCAGGTTGGACGACTGCACTAAATGCATCGCCTACCGCTTTGCCGGTCAATGCATTTTCCAAACCTGGAATAATGTTGCCCGTGCCATGCAGATACGCTAACGGCTCTTTGCCTTCTGATGAATCAATCACTTGGCCTGATTCGTCTTTTACCGTGTAATCGATTTTTACAACTTTGTTATCTTCAATCATCTTGCCATCCTTTGTCGGCAGCGAATATGTGCATCTGAATTGACAGATACCGACTCCCCACAGTGGAGGGATACGTTGACTCTAACACAGGGAAAGTGACACTCGTATTGAAGGCCTAAATCCGTGAGATTAAATTCGAAAAAACGTGAACTTAGGCCTATCTGTGCACGAAAGCATGCAACATTCGCCGTATTGTTGAATCTTCGTTTATCGCCAAAGTGCCTTCAACGGACAATCAGGGCTAAAGCGGTGTGCCACTTGCGCTTGCAACAATTCTGCCGTCGCAATGGCATCTATCAATGCATTATGCCCTTGATAGAATGGCAAATTGTAGCGGCGTCGACTGTCGGCTAAACGAATTGAAGTCAACGGTTTACGCAATACACATGACCAAAATTTGTGCCTAGGTTTACGGTAAAACCATGACTCAATTTCCAGTGTATCAATCACAGGGAACAGTAACCCTTCACCCAATCGCTGCTTAATCGCCGAATCAATGAATTCACGCTCGATACGACGATAATGCACCACCACGATTTTGCCTTCTAAGGCCGCCAATACTTCTTCGAGAATACGGCGTAAATCGGGTGCATCACAGACATCGGAATGGGTAATACCATGAAACACGACCGAATCTTCATGCAAGGCTTTACGCGGTTTCACTATCCAATGTTTCGCGTCACGGCAATGAATACGTGACAAGGTAAAAGGCACCAACCCAACACTGATGATCTCGCTTTTCAGCGGATCGAGCCCTGTGGTTTCAAGATCAAGGGCGACAAACTCCAGCTCAGAAAGCGGCGTGTCTCCGTTGGTATTGGTCACTTCATAAAAGCGCCTCAGCAAAGGGACTTTTGCTTTTTGTTTTAATCGCTCAATCAACGTTGGCCAATCAGGGCCTGCATTCGCGGGTGTTGCTTGTTTAGGAGGAGCAAGATACAACATGATAACCCCCTAGTTACTGCGATTCGGTTGATAGCGATATTTCAAAAACTTCTGCGCATTACTTAGGATTTGGAACGCATCCTTCAGGTTACGGCGCTCAAACTCAGACAAGTTATCTGGTTCGATGTTGTTGTCCGGTTCAATATCCGCTTCGACATCTAATGCCTGATGGCGAATACGCACGGTGGAAATAAACTCCATCGCATCGCGAATATCTTCACCACGACCTTTTGGCAAAATCCCCGCTTCAATGATGTCATCAAGGCGCTCAAAGGAGTTCTGAGAACGAGAGTCCACTGCCAGCGCATGGACTCGGATTAAATCCGCCAGTGGCGCAGTGCCGCGTCGCTTCAAGTTCATGGAATTCTTGTGGCGACCGTCTTGTTCCATCACGAAGTTTTTAAAGAAACCCAATGGCGGCGTGCGGTTCAACGCATTGCGCGCCATACAAGCCAAAAAGCGGTTATTACGGCGAGCACGACGGCCAATGAAAGCTTTCAGCGTTTCCGCCCAGTTCGTCGCGCCATAAACCCCATCAAGATCGAAGAAGATACTACTGTTAAGCAAAGACTTAGGATTGGGTTGGTCAATCCAGTCAGCAAAACACGCTTCCCATTCCGTGCGAGTTTTACGCCATTCGGGGTTTGTCGCCATAATGTTACCTGTACAATAGCTGTAACCGCAGCGTGCAAGCCCATCACTGACAAACTTGGCTAAGTGAGCAAAATACTCATCGTGCTCAGCGGGGTCGTATTTGTCATCCAAGATCATGGCATTGTCTTGGTCAGTCACAATTAATTGCTCATCACGCGCCATCGAGCCCAGAGCCAAGAAACAATACGGCACGGGTGGCGGGCCAAATTCTTCTTCGCCCAACTCCAGCAAGCGCTGTTTGAAGCTGCGCCCGATAACCGCCATTGCAGAACCAATCATGTGCGAGTTGGCATCTTCAGACACCATGCGCGAGAAGCAAGCTGGCACGCCTTTGGCAATGGCTTCCAAATCATCAATGGTTTGCTGACGATAAATGCTGCTGACGATCACCAAACTGCTTTGAGACTCGTAACGAACAATGTCAGACAACGCAATCACGCCCACTGGTTTTTGGTGGCGGAGAATAGGCAAATGATGCAGGTTGTTTCTCAGCATCGCCAACATGGCTTCAAACACATAGGCATTGTGATCAAGGGTGATCAACTGCGGTGTTAAGATCTCTGAAACCTGCGTTTCATAAGGCAAACCCAAGGCGATGACACGAGAACGCAAATCGCGATCAGTGATAATACCTACCACGCGCGTCGTTTCCTGATCGTCTTCGTCTGTTTCCGTGGTCATGACCAACAACGAAGAGACACCTTCATCCGTCATGATTTTCGCGGCTTGTTGAATCGTCGCTTCACATTCCACGGTCACCGGATCACGAAGAATCAGGGAACTGACTTTCGAGGTTGTCAGGTCATTGCTGTCACTCTGGCTTTCAACTGCCTGACGCAAACGCGTGGTGTCTTCCGTTTCCATGAAGTCAGAGAACACTTCGAAACGCTCAAAGAGATCGTCAAATACCGTATCAGGAATGAAATACACCAAGCTGTCTTCAATGGCCTTGGCGGCATAACGAACCCGACGGTTCATTAATAGCCCCCATTGACCGAAGATCCCGCCTTCAGACAAGCGATTAAACAGCTCACCGTTTCGACGGTATATTTCGAGTACACCGCTTCTCACTACACACAAATCATGGATAGGTGCGCCGTATTCAAAAAGCTGCGTATCTGCACGAAAATAGGATATTTCCACCTGCTTGGCGACCTCGTCGACCACCTCTTCCGGCAAATGATTAAACGGTGCATGTTGTTTGAGAAACGCTGCGATTTCTATTTGTTCCGCTTCCATTAATTCTCAATCTCTTGGGGCCGAATTCGGTTCCCATTTAGCCAGACGAAACGGGGCAGACTCATCGCCTGCCCCGTTGCTTACACTCACCAGTGTGACTAACCTCGGGGCTCAGACATCAAGCCCTTTATCGTCGAAACACAGGCAACCAATAAAACAATGGTGAACGGAAAGCCCGTTGACACCGCCATGGCCTGCAAGGCAACCAAACCGCCCCCGAGCAGAAGCACAATCGCGACCAGACCTTCAAACGTACACCAGAACACGCGCTGTGGCATAGGAGCATCCACTTTACCGCCTGCTGAAATAGTATCAATCACCAGCGAACCGGAATCCGAAGACGTCACAAAGAACACCACCACCAGAATAATACCGATGAAAGAAGTGACCTGTGCCAGTGGCAACGCATCAAGCATAGTGAACAATTGCAATGGCAACGCCGATTCCGTTACTGCCATGTAGCCATCGTTGACCACTTGGCTGATCGCCGTGCCACCAAATGCTGTCATCCAAAGTACACAAGCGGTAGATGGGATCAGCAAAACACAAACGATGAATTCACGCACGGTACGGCCACGCGATACACGCGCAATGAACATACCGACAAATGGCGACCAGGAAATCCACCACGCCCAATAGAATGCAGTCCAACCTTGCGAGAAGTTGGCATCTTCTCGACCAAACGGCATAGAAAGCGCAGGGAGATATTCAATATAGGCCACCAGGTTACCGAAGAAACCACTAAGAATACCGATCGTTGGGCCCATCAAAATCACAAAAGACAACAACGCGATGGCCAACATCATGTTGATTTCAGACAAGCGCTTCACGCCCGCATCAAGCCCAGCGGCAACCGACACCAGTGCGAGTCCCGTGATAAATACCACCAGAAGGATTTCTGTGGTTGTCCCCAAGGGAATACCGAATAGGAAGTTTAACCCCGCCGCGGCCTGAGACGCACCAAAACCAAGGGACGTGGCCAAACCGAACAGCGTTGCAACCACGGCCAATATATCAATGATATGCCCCGTCCATCCCCAAACACGCTCACCGAAAAGTGGATAAAACACAGAACGCATAGTGAGTGGTAAGCCCTTGTTAAAGGAGAACAGTGCTAAACCTAATGCCAGAATGGCGTAAATCGCCCAAGGATGAAGACCCCAGTGATAGATAGTGGCAGCCATAGCCAAATCTGCTGCTGCACTTGCATCACCCGCAGCACCACCAAGCGGCGCCCAGTCCGTCCTCACGCCATCTTCAACCGATATGCCACCAAACGATGACGCATAGTGAGAAAGCGGCTCCGACACACCATAGAACATCAAACCGATGCCCATACCTGCTGCAAACAGCATGGAGAACCAACCTGGATAGGTATAATCCGGCGTCGCTTCAGTACCACCAAGGCGAACCTTACCCAAAGGGCTGACAATCAAAAACAAGCAGACAATGACAAAAATGTCACCCGCTGTAATGAAGAACCAGTCAAGGTTTGAGGTTAGCCAGCCGCGGATATCGCCAAAAACTGGCGCGACTTCTTTTTGAAAGGCAAGGGTAACAAAGACAAACAACGCGATGAAAAGCCCTGAGATAAGGAATACGCGGTTGTGGATGTCTAGCCCGAGTGGGCCAATTTTAAGTGCTATGTTGTCTTGACCCACCTGATAGTCGGTATCGATGGGGTTAACGTCACCATCAGGTTTCATTAACTCTTCATGACTTTTATCGCTCACAGTAAACTCCTTTGTCCGTTTAGCGAGTGATGTCAATGGCGTTGAATATGCGGGAAGAAGAGCCAATTACAACATCTGTCGACATCATACATATTGAACGCTCACTGGCAGACCGAGCACTGTAACATATCCTTAGTGTTCAATGCTTCAATAGTAAGATCTGCGTCGAAGCATTTGCCGCTTTCTGCTTCATTTCTAGCCATGTGTAGCAACTATCAGGCAGTTCACAGACGAATATAACCATTGAACCCTAAGCATTTGATACATCTAGTTCGAACAATAGTTTTATCTTTTCGCCTGCCAAGCAAGTTATGTAAATGCGTCTCTGACGATCTTAAATCAGCCAATGTGTCATATTGAAAATGATCAGGTGTTGCCAATGAAATGACCTCAACATGCTTGTTCTACTCGGCCTCTATAGCCTGTGAAATCTTGCTAAACAAGGATCTTGAGGTGACTCAGTGCGAGATACAAAAAATCCGGGCGTTTCCGCCCGGATTTTAGAGGTGTTACGAACGTGGTTCTGACATGAGTCCCTTCACCAAAGAGAAGGCACAGAGCAACAGAACAATACCAAACGGTAGACCGGTCGAGACCACCATGGCTTGTAGCGCGGACAGACCGCCACCCAGCAACAGTGAAATCGCAACTAGGCCCACAAATGAGCACCAGAAAATACGCTGTGGTACTGGTGAATCCACTTTGCCACCCGCAGAGATGGTATCGATAACCAATGAACCTGAATCTGACGAAGTCACAAAGAACACCACAACCAGAATGATACCAAGCAGAGAGGTAATGCTAGACAACGGCAAGCCATCTAGCATGCTGAACAATTGCAAAGGCAACTCAGCATCAACAACGGCCGTGTAGCCACCTTGAAGCTGTTCAATCGCTGTCGTGCCAAATGCGGTCATCCACATCACACAAACAGAGGTTGGGATCAACAATACGCAGACGATGAACTCACGTACGGTACGACCACGCGATACACGCGCGATAAACATACCCACGAATGGTGACCAAGACATCCACCACGCCCAGTAGAAGGCAGTCCAACCCTGAGAATAGTTGGCGTCTTCACGACCAAATGGCATCGACAGTGCCGGCAGATTCTCGAAATAAGCACCCATGTTTGAAACGAGGTTGCTAAAGATCGACAACGTTGGGCCTACCGCAATCACGAATACCATCAGTAACGTGGCCATCAACATGTTGAATTCAGACAGACGTTTGACGCCCGCATCCAAACCCGCAACCACTGAACTCAACGCAAGACCTGTAATACCGATGATCAACGCAATTTGCGTTGGCGTGCCGTCTGGAATACCAAACAGGTAGTTCAAGCCCGCTGCCGCTTGCGAAGCACCAAAGCCTAACGACGTTGCCAAACCAAACAAGGTCGCAACCACCGCAGTGATATCGATGATGTGGCCAGGCCAACCCCAAATGCGCTCACCAAAGATGGGGTAAAACACTGAACGCATGGTCAGTGGCAAACCTTTGTTGAATGAGAACAGTGCAAGAGACAAAGCAAGCAGTGCGTAGATCGCCCATGGGTGTAGACCCCAGTGGTAAATCGTCGCTGCCATACCCAGATCTTTCGCCGCGTCTGCGTTACCCATTGCGCCACCTAACGGTGACCAGTCAGTACGCAAACCATTGGCGCCTTCAACAACCCCACCCATTGACGCCGCGTAATGAGATAGTGGCTCAGACACACCATAGAACATCAAGCCGATACCCATGCCTGCTGCAAACAGCATCGAGAACCAACCCACATAGGTGTAATCAGGTTTTGCTTCCGTACCGCCAAGACGCACTTTGCCAAGCGGACTGACAACAAGGAGAAGACACAGAATAACGAATACGTTACCTGCACCAATGAAGAACCAATCCAGTTGAGCGGTTAGTGTGTTTCGCATTTCACTAAAAAGTGGACCGACTGACTGTCGAAACAGAAGGGTGATGACAACAAACAATGCCACCATAGAACCGGAAATCACGAACACGCGGTTATGAATATCCAAGCCAAACGGGCCGATATTCAATGCGATATTATCCTGACCTACCTGATAATCCGTATCGATAGGTGCCACAGCACCATCCGGCGACATCAATTCATCGTGGCTTTTATCACTCACAACGACAACTCCATTTTCTTTTGGCTGGTACAAAAAACCAGCAACAGATTAAATTAATGGCTAACTATCGTTGTTAGTGATTGTTCGGTAAAACGAAAATAAATCGTCGTTTCAATCGAATTCTCCAATACAAATCACCAAGCAAATGACAGCCGTAAAAAACATTCACCGCACGAATACCATGCGGAAATATTTGTAATGAAAATAATCAGTTAGATTGCAGCAAAGATAAATAAGCCTTCCAGAATAAAAAAACGCCAGGTTTCGCTGGCGTTGATCTTATTTAAGTAGGCTTACTGTATTGAAGGCTTAAAAACAATTTTCTCGTCTTCTTCACCCGCTTTCATGTCGTTGTAACGAGCCAGATCCAAGGAATCTTCACTTTTCGCCACAATACATGTCACCGCACAGTCACCGGTAATATTTACCGCAGTGCGGATCATATCCAGCAGACGGTCAACACCCATGATCAATGCAATACCTTCTAGTGGCAGACCCACCTGATTCAATACCATCGCCAACATGACTAGGCCTACACCCGGTACGCCTGCCGTACCAATCGATGCCAACGTCGCCGTCAAGATCACTGTCAGGTAATCCATCATCGTCAAATCAACGTTAAACGCCTGCGCGATAAAGACCGTTGCCACACCCTGCATCATCGCCGTGCCGTCCATGTTAATGGTCGCACCCAGCGGGATCGTGAATGACGCTATTTTGTTGTCTGCACCCATACGGCGCGTCGCGGTTTCCATCGACACAGGAATGGTGGCGTTAGAAGATGCCGTTGAGAACGCAAACATAATCGCGTCTTCCATCTTCTTGAGGAAGATGATTGGGCTAAGCCCCGAAAATACTTTAAGTAGCGTGGTGTAAGTCACCAAGGCATGCAGGATCAGTGCGCCCGACAACACCAAGAAGTACTCAGCCAAACTCATGATGGCTGACAACCCTAACGTGGTAAACAGCTTCGCCATCAAACAGAACACACCATAAGGTGCAAGGTTCATCAAAAGCGCAACCAGCTTAAGGATCACTTCATTCATATCACGGAAAAATGACGCAACACGCTCACCCGGCGCACCAGAAGCACTGATCGCAATACCAAACAACACAGCGAAAATGATGATTTGCAGCGTATTGCCTTCAGCCATCGAACTGATTGGGTTGGTTGGGAACATGCCCACAATCACTTGACCCAAAGTTGGTGCTTCCGTCGCCGCAAAGCTAGAAGCTGCGGTTAAGTCTGCGCCCTTACCTGGGCCAAACAGCAAAGCAAGGCTCATTGCCAGCGTAATAGCGAGCGCAGTGGTACCTAGATAGAACATCAGCGTTTTACCGCCCAAACGTCCCAAGGTCGCAATGTCTTTCAGCGCACTCGTGCCACATACCAGCGAGACGAACACCAAAGGCACAACCAGCATCTTCAGGCTGGCTACAAATATTTGTCCGCCGACATCAAAAAGACCGTTAACGATATACTCATTAACGAATCCTTCGTCAGCAAAAAGAAAGCGAATCGCAAATCCGGTCGCAATACCCATGACCATACCCACCAAAACGCGCGTGGTCAGGGACATCTTGTTTTTTTCTGCATTCATCGTTGAATACTCCATTTCTTGATTTACGTGCTTGTCACATACAAAGCGCAAAGAGATTAACAGCGGATCTGCAATTTGAGATACGTCCCTAATACGGGACAAATCATCAAACATGCGACAGATCACACATTTAAATGCGCGCGGCAACGTTGCAACCACAGAAAAATAACAAGGCGGCTATTTATTCGTTTGTTTATTGTTCAGTACAATTTGGGAGGGAATGATGAAATCGGTATATAAGGCGTAATTTCTTGAGTTTCTCCCCAAAAAATTGTTAACAAAAAGTCACCTGAGACGATTATCTCGCGACAGTTTGACGAGAGGATATTATCGATTATCATCATTTTAATAATCATAATTTATGAACAATCATGCTGAACCCAAAATGGCTAACCACATTTGAAACGCTGGTCAAAACCCAGAGCTTTACCAAAACAGCCGAATGCCTGTTTATGACTCAGCCCGGCGTCAGTCAGCACATTAAAAAGCTGGAAGATGCGCTCGGGGAAACGCTGATCTATCGCGAAGGAAAACAGTTTGAACTAAGCCAAGCGGGGATAATGCTCACGGAGTATATTGCGTCACAAAAGCAGCTCAAAGAGACATTTCTTGCCCAGCTAAAAGAAGACAGCCCCAATCAAGGGCCCATTCGCATTGCTTGCTCTGGTGCAATGGCGATGAAACTCTACCCGCTTTTACTCGCCCATCAGCAGCAGCACCCTGAATTATCCGTTCATCTCGAAGCCGCACCTGCCTCCCGCATTCACGCATTGCTCATGGATAATTCGATCGATATTGGCATCAGCACACAACCCATCGCCCACCCCTCGATTGAAGAAACACTGGTAGGTAAAGAATCGTTATGTTTGGTCGTGCCATCACAAAGCAAAGTCGACGCGCAAGATTACGACGCCCTTTGCCGACTCGGCTATATTCAGCATCCCGATGCGAGCCATTATGCCGATCTCGTGCTTTCCAAAAACTACCCCAAGCACTATCGCGGGCTAGACGGATTTCGTGACCGAGGCTACGTGAATCAACTGGCACAGATATTATTGCCAGTATCACAAGGACTAGGTTTTACTGTATTGCCAGAAGGTGTGATTGACAGCTTTACTGAGAGCAGCAAACTTTCTTGCCTTCCTTTAACTCATCCTGTTTATCAGCCCGTTTATCTAGCCCAAAAGCGTTACCGGAATTTACCTCAGCGCTACCAAACCGTCATTGAACTCATCAAAAAAGCCGTTGCATAAAAAAGCCGCCCTTGTAGGACGGCTATTCTTGAGCACTTTACTCGCGAGTCATTGCGTCGTTACAGACGGAAGAATGCCAGTTCTTGTTTTTGGTTTTCAGCCAATTGAGACAGCTCATGGCTCGCCTGCGCACTTTGACTGATACCAGTAACATTCTGCGTAATAAGGGTCGACACGTTAGTGATATTACGGTTGATGTCCTGCGTCACGGCTGACTGTTGCTCTGCCGCTGTCGCGACCAAGGTGTTCATATCCGTGATCTGCGCTACCGACTGCGTAATACCATTCAATGCATCATTCGCTTGTAGGCTCAGTTCCTGGGTGCGTCCGAGTACATCCATACACATGCCCATGCTATCACCTGCTTTAGAAGCCTGACCTTGTAACCCTTCAATGATTTTTTGGATTTCTTTCGTCGACTCTTCCGTTCGCGCCGCAAGCATACGCACTTCATCTGCAACCACCGCAAAACCGCGCCCTGAATGGCCAGCACGCGCCGCTTCAATTGCCGCGTTCAGTGCCAGCAAGTTAGTTTGCTCTGAAATACCACGGATCACTTCAACAACAAGGCTGATACGGTTTGATTGCTCACGCAAAGTAGACACCATGGTCGCCGTATTTTCTATCGATTCAGCCATTTGCACCGCAGCTTGCGCGCTTTGTTCGAAGATCGCCAAACCTTGTGACGCTAGCTCATCCGTTTGACGCGCCGCATGATCAGCATTCACGGCATTGTCAGACACATTGTCAGCCGTACTCGAAAGTTCTGTCACTGCTGAGGCAACTTGTTCAATTTCGCCTTGCTCTAGCTGTGCATTCGCCGTTGATTGCGTCATGACTGTCGCCAACTGTGTTGATGCTGCTGCGACTTGATCGCTGATGCTAAAAAGGGTTGTCACGGTATGACGTAGTTGATCAATGGTTTTATTGGAATCTTGGCCAAGACGTGCGAGCTCATTTGAACCTTCATCATTGGCTCTTGCGTTCAAATCCCCCGCGGCCAATCTACGCATCACATCTTGCAAAACAGCAAGTGGTCTCACAATCACACCTGATAACCACCAACCGATCATCATCGCAATCAGTATTGACGCCGCGAGCATACCGCCCGTCGTCATGATCGCCTGCTCCGTATTTTGATCAGCCAACTGTAAGTCGCGTTCGACTAACGGATTAATGAAAGCGGAGAGTTCAGCAATCGCGTTCATCATGTCGCTGCCCATGTAACGGTATTCGTTCACCATGGCGTTATAACGTGAGTTATCGACACTGTTCTCGAAAAATGCCCCAATCGTCGGTGCCGCAGTGGCACTGGTATAGCGAACATAATCGCCAATGCTTTTTTCGACTTGCTGCGCCAATTCACGTAATTGCGCAGTTTGCGCCATGTTACGAGTAATATCGAGCGCGTCTTGACCTAGTCGCGAAACGTTGTTCGCCATTTCCTTCGTTCTTGCTTGATCGTAGATGCCATAGATCGCTTCTACACGCATGCCCCAGGCAATGTCTGCAAGTCTGGATACATCATCTTTGTCTACTGCCGCTTGACGCGCCGTATTGCTGGTCATGTGCATGGAAGATTCCATTTCGCTTTTTGCGAAAATGAGAACCGAGAAAACGCTGAGAACCAGAATACAAATGGGGATCAGAATTTGGTATCGAATAGAAATATTGTTAAGTGACATATGTCGTTTAAACCTGAAGTTTTTCGTGTGCCAAGGTATCAAAATCCGCGGCATTATGTGATTTAACTCACTAAAACTCCACCTCAAATTCGTATTTCGCAACACTTAATTTCACTATTAATAACACGCGTCAAATAGCCGCCGGAAGTGTCAAAAAAACATGAAAATAAACCTGACGTAGATGGAAGAACGACCACAAATAGCTCGTTATTAGCACAGCCAGTAGAAAGGTTAATGAACATCACATCGCCCAGTTCTAAAGACAAAAAGTAGATGAGGCAATCGCCAGAAAGGAAGTGTTTGAGGGAAATCGGGAAAGCCTTGCGTACATATCTATATGACTTTATTTAACATACGCAAGGTTTGAAAATGAGTGCGGATCAACTCGCAGATAAAGCCGTGACAAGCTCTTCGATATCAGCATTTTTGTCATTGCTCGACAACCACACCATAAATAGCTCGCTCGCCGTTGAGGGGCTGTCTTTCACCAAATGTAATTCACCCGCTTCAATCCAATATTGAGCCACAGACAAAGGAAGAAAACCCACCCCTCCACGACTGAGCAGAAACTTCAGTGCAGGCTGACAACCATGGCTATGCAGAACAGGAGTGCGCTGTAGCGAAGGAATACGGCTGTGTTCAACACCAAAACGTGTTCCCCAATCTAAATACACCAGCGGTAATTCCGCGATGCTTTCCATGTCCTGATCCGGTTCGCTCGACACCAACACTAACTCAAAACTGGTCAGGCGGAATTGTTGCAGATCAGCCAATTTTGGCGGCTCACTGGTCAGCACCACATCCACCAGTTTTTCCAACAAGGCATTAGAAATTTGCTGGCGGTTTAACGATTCAGTGCGCAGTGCCCACTCAGGTTGCACCGTTTGCACATGCTCAAGCCAATCACTGCTGCTTTCCAACTCCCAGATCAGCGACGTTGCCCCTACGGTCAATTGTTGCTGATATGAATCAGTTAGCGCCACGTCTTGGCGGGCACGCCCCCATGTTTGGAGGATATTCTCCGCATACGGCACAAAACGCTCACCAGCGGCAGTTAAACGCAAGTCACCACGTTTACGGGTAAAAACGGGGGTGCCGAGTTTGATTTCAAGCTGACGGATGCGAAAACTCACCGCAGACTGCGTCAAATACAAGTTTGTCGCGGCTTTACCAAAATGACGGGTCTTATTGACTTCCAAAAAGGTGCGTAGTAAATCAGTATCCATATCAGCGCTATATCAAGGTAATATCATCTACTTGCGTTATCGTGCAAAAGCTAGTCTCGGTCAAGGTGAAAAGCCATAAATTGCCAACTTTCATTGCCATTTGGACGACTTATGTACCCAGAGGGATGAAAATTGAGAAATGACTTCGCTGCATCAAGCTCTGCGGCGGACTTCCGGCTTAGGCAAAGAAAAACAAACAGAGTAAACGCCGCCCCCCAAACACCAACCCAAAACGAACAATCCCCAGTGCTGCACCACTCCGCCAATCAGCGCAGACGCAATCATGAGGAAAAGGCAAAGCAGTAAAAGGTTAATAAAAGAGGCCAGTGCACGATTCGCTTTGAAGCTCTTTTGCACAAAAACAAACACGCAAAGATAAATAGCGGCCACTTGCTTGTTGTAAAACCTATCAAGGTACATGACGAGCCACAAGCCCCACAACGCACCTAATGCCACATCCAACCAAAGCTCAAACATCTGGCCTCCCACCGCTTTTCAACCGCGTATTGGTTTATTTAGCTAAGTGTAATCTCCCCCCTCTTTTGACACGTGTTCTATCAAAGAGAATGCAACCAATCCCATAACACCCGAACGTGATTAAGAACGAACATTGGACGCCTACGTGGTACGTCTGCCCGTACAGACCGTCACGAAAAGTGAATCGAGACCTGCATTTTTTATGGGTCTCTCGATTGTTGCCCGTTTTATCCATTTCAATGCAGCAGGCCGATCTTTCCCCACTTTAAGGCATGCTTCGCGTGGTAATCACAACACCGCTGTTTTAAGATGCCTGAACAGAAAGACATTGGACGTCACCACCTTACAGGAGTTATTGCGTGCGCATTTCCGCCCCAATCGTAGAATCATTAGACAGCATCTTGCCAGACGAACCTCTTTTAATGATGGGTGCGGGCCCAGTGCCAATTCCTGCCAAAGTCGCCGCCGCCAATGGCATCGTGATCAACCACCTTGGTGAAACCATGTCTCGCATTATCGAGCAGGTCAAAGCCATGTCGCGCTACGTATTCCAAACCGAGTCTTCACACATTTTGGGCGTGGCAGGCCCCGGCTCTGCCGCGATGGAAATGGCGGTTGCCAACTTGGTTGCACCGGGCGATAACGTCTTGTCTGTGTGTAACGGATTCTTCAGTACCCGCTTATCGGAAATGTCTGAACGCGTAGAAGGCAATGTCACGCGTTTTGTCATTGAAGAAGGCAAAGCGGCAGATCCCTTATTGGTTGAACAAGCTATCGCCAAATACTCGCCAAAAGTGCTCACCATTGTGCAAGGTGAAACGTCAAACACTGTGTGTAACAATGCCTTACCTGAGATTTGCCGCGCGGCGAAAGCGGCAGGCTGTCTGGTGATTGTTGATGCCGTCTGTACCCTGAGCACAATGCCACTGTACATGGATGAGTGGGGTGTTGATGCCGTGATCACGGGCGGACAAAAAGGCCTGAGCTGCATTCCAGGCGTATCCCTAGTGGCATTTTCTGAGCACGCATGGGACAAAATCACCTCACGCCAAGACACGCTGCGCCATTGGTGTTTGGACGCTAAACTGGCGGACAAATTCTGGTATCAAAGCTCTTATCACTACACAGCGCCGGTTTCCGGCATCATGGCGATTCATGAAGCACTGCGTCTGGTCTGTGAAGAAACCTTACCGGGTCGTTTCGACCGTCATTTGCGTTGCTCATTAGCACTGCAAGCAGGCATTGAAGGGTTAGGATTGTCATTGTATGCCGACAAAGCATCACGCTTGAACTCTGTGGTGGGTATTAATGTTCCGAAGGGGATTGATCAAAAAACAATTCTTGCACGCATTTCGAACGATTTTAAAGTCGAAATCTCAGGTTCATTTGGGTTAGATATTGTCCGTATCGGACAAATGGGCGAACAGTGTCGCGTGCACAATATTTTCCGCACGATTCACGCGTTAGGTTCGACAATTCAAGGGTTGGATGGAGAGGCTAACCTGCCTCGAGGTGTGGCGATGTTGGAAAAAGCATTGCAGGAATATCAGCCGCAGTTCGTCTAACGGCTATTCGTTGTGTTAATTGTCAGCTATTAGAACGATCAACCGATAACTCACCATCCTCTTGCGTAATTGAAAACACATGGTTTGGTGAGTGTGTCACTTCCTCTGATCCCAAACGCAAATACTCGCCGTCAGACTCATAGCCATGGTCGACCCATATGCGAGTCATCGATGCACGCTGCATGAACCGAGAAAGGTTGTTGTCTGCATTTTTTATCGAGACAGTTCTTTGCTTATCTGAGCCAAGAAAGTACAACGTAAAGCAGCGAGCAAGCATCAATAACTGAGATTGGTTCAGTTCAATTGTCGGTGTCACATCCCCAGCGACTTCTTCTATAGCGTTATCCGCTTTATCATCTCGTGCTTCAGTTTCCGCGTCCCCCCGATCAACATTGGCGATATTATCGAGAGAAAGATCCGACACAAGATTCACGCCCGCGACATAGTCAGCGTCAAGCTGATACTCATTCAGATACACCACCAAATCTTTCCCTTTGGTGATGTGTTGCTTTGCCTCAGCGGTGAACGCAACTAACGCTTCAGCTTCTTCGATTTCTTCCCCCCAATACGGTGACGGACAGGATCCCGTCGCAACCACATCACAGCAGAAGCCAAGGTTTGCCCCCACAGTGGAAAGAAAATCGTGGACTGACAGTGTGACGTTTTCAGACTCGCTTTTAAGCAAGGTCACAAAATGAGGTTCAAGGATGACTTTCGGCTTAGGCAAATCTTTGAAGAAAAAGTCAGCCAGTTTGACGGTGATCGAAATCTGTTTCGATTCAGCTCCCACCAGCAAATAGAATTTCATTTTTTTGGTAAAGAAGTTATAACTTGGACGTCTAAAATAATTAAAGCGAACCTTCTCTCTAAGCCCAAGTAAAAAGACTCTGGGATGAGAAAGCGTATGGCTCAAATGGCTTTTTAAATTCGCCCGGTAATCAACCACATATTGACTCAGGCTGCCAGATTCATCAGAAAATCGATCATCTACAAGCAGATCTGCCCAGAACATTTCGGTTCCGATCAACCCCGCTCGCCAGTGGCGCTTCATGCAAATTGATTCAGTCTGCTTAATCGCCTCCAAACGCTACTCTCTCTCTGACTGTTAATATCATTAAAAAAGAATAGTTTATATTTGCGAATAACATGAAGTTCAGTAGCACATTCCATCACTCTTAAAAGGCCTCTTTGCCTATTTAGACAGAAAAGTGACAATCGTTGGCGCCTCATACACCATCATCGAGCGACTTAGTGCATCAAATGGCGACTTCTCACTGCCTCAATCGACATGGGCTTATCGTGGAAATAGCCTTGTTGATATTCGCAGCCTCGGTCAGCCAAAAACGTCGCTTGTTCTTCGTTTTCTACCCCTTCAGCGACAATGTCGATGTTTAAGCGATGAGCCAGTTCGATGATCGATTCCAGCACCGGCGCATTAATGGAGTCGACCCCCACTGTATCAACAAAGCATTTGTCGATTTTGAGGTAATCAAACTTAAGCCGCTGTAACATAGACAGCGAAGTATGCCCCACACCGAAATCATCAATCGCCACGCGAACACCTAAATCACGCACAGCATCAATCTGTAAGATCGCTTTTTCATCGAGTAGTTGTCGCTCAGTCACTTCTAACGTTAACGACAGATTCACACGATCGAATTCTTTTAACGTTGCTTTCAACGTGTCTTCAAGGTCATCACTGCACATGAACTCCGGCGGCACGTTAACGCCTAAGTGATAACGCTGAGTAAAGTGAAGCGATGCCATGTCTTCGACGACAGTTTTAAATACATAACGCGTAAACGGCATACTCAGTTGCTGATTTTCGATTTCAGGAATAAATATTTCAGGACTGACGCTCCCCATTGTTGGGTGCTGCCAACGCGCCAACGCCTCAAAACCGTGCAATCGGTTATCTTTGCCATAAATGGGCTGATACTGCAGATGAAACTCTTTTCGCTCCATACCCCGTCTAATTTCTTCTGCGAGCGAAAAACGAGGCGTGAAAAAACGGATCAGCAGATGCGCCAAAAGGGAAAGCAACAACGCAATCGGCATGCTCGATAGTACAAACATAGCCATCGTCTTGTTCACATTGCTATCCGATGCTGATGCACCAATTCTGATATGGTATTTGTCGGAACTTACCGAATTTTCCATCGCCTGATCTGCATAGCATTCGCCAACCAAAGTCGCACTGCCGAACCAAATGGTTAGTTTGGAATAACGCGCAGAAGACGCCAGATCCAGATATTCATGAAACGCCGGCTTGGTCAGCACCACGAATCCTTGTCCGTTTTGCGTTTTTTCCGTGGCTACGACAAGCACTTTTTCACTGCTTTCGTCCGCATCAATTTTCCTGTAGCTGTGTATACCTGGCTCAATTTTTTTCTCAAGCAATGCCAGATCAACCCAGTCAAAAAACTGATTCGATTGACAGAGTATTTCTCCATCTTTGACCGTGATGTAATGCTCAACATTGGGCAAAAGCGCCATCCTGTCTTGGATGACTCGACAATTTTCGGGCTCACTCAGTGCCATACTGACCTGAGTAGCCAGCACTGTCGCTTTACGCTCGACGGCTTGTAGATAGAAGGCACCAAACTCTTCAGCATGTTTGTCTATGGTCAATTTGGACAAATACAGACCAAATGCAACAGAAAAAAACAACGGCACACAAAGCAAAACGAGGTAGTAAACCGCATCCTGTTTATCGAACTTCATTGATTCGGCAAACCTTCAAAATAGCAGATGTACCCAGCAAAAAGACCAGCAAGCTGTCTAACTTATTAACCACCCCTCAACATTGAGAACATGTAATAGAGCAGCTAGTTACAGATTTATTGGTCAAAAAAAATGGGCAAAATAAAAAGAGCGCGATATATATCACTCTTAAAATGAAATCGCCATGAAACAAACGATGTAACGACCAAATAGACTGGAAAGATTTGCGGACAGATGCAATGGATCACACAAAAGTAGCGAGGTTTGAGCTTTAGTGGCTCAAATGGTTGTTTCAAGCAACTATCTGCAAATGGCATCAAGATGCTTGGCGAGGCGAGATTGTTAGACTTCCCCCGATAAACTTTTCAAGAAAAGAAGCTGCTGGCGCTCTTGCTCCGATGGCTGATAAGACTCTTCTGACAGGCTATTGGCATTGAATGGACCCAACTCAATCACCGAGACATTCGACACACCATAGCGCGTTTTTTCTCCCGGAGAACCAGACATACGCTCCACTTGAATGTCACGAAGCTGGTACTCACCACTTTCACCACCAAATACGGATTGATGGGCTTTCACATCCATCACACTCTCCCCTTCGGTTAACCTTTGCTTACTGGTTAGCACCGCGACAGGCGTACCATCGACTCTGTAAAGATTGGCGCGCACGCGATATAAGCCGGCTTTTTT
Organism: Enterovibrio sp. FF113; assembly: GCF_041439165.1. Lineage (NCBI taxonomy): Bacteria > Pseudomonadati > Pseudomonadota > Gammaproteobacteria > Vibrionales > Vibrionaceae > Enterovibrio > Enterovibrio sp. FF113. Next base: position 88,114 of record NZ_JBGONO010000007.1, read on the forward strand.
AGCATCAATATCCAGCGGGATCGTCCAGTCAGCCCCTTGCACATACGCAGGTTGCGCACCGAGTAGGTAAGCCACTGGGTTTTGATAGTTCACGTCGGCCGTTAATACATCCCCACCACCAGCAAACTGCACCTTAACGCGAAGGCGCACATTGGCAGGCCAATTCTCTTTTGCTGTTAGTTTCCCTTGTGCGTTCTCACTGTTACCGGAGGCCACCACTTCGCGTGTATCGATATCAATCAAGTCAAACTTCATGCCCGTGACAGGCAGGCCACTTTTCACCCTAAACGCGATGGGTTCAGGGAAAAAATAGCGATATTTATCGACCACCAGCGCCGCTGAGTGTTTACCGTCTAGAACGGGCATTTCAACCACCGCAAAATGGTTAGGCGTCAGATATGGGCTCGCTAAATCCACAATGGGCTGAGAATACGGCGGGTAATTCAACTCACTTTCAAATGTTTGAGCAATGCGGGAAAACTGCGCTGACATGGCTTCCGACACCACCACTTTCTCTTCGGTAGGTGCTGTCTCAACCCTAGGCGAAACATCGCGCTTAACATTGGCGATTCCCGTCGTAGCCAACACCATGGTTGAGCGCTTCTCTTCACTGTTTGCTGGCAGTAAATCCATGCGTTGAGGGGCGTTATCTTGCGTACCTGCAAACCAAAAAACGCCTAACCCAACACTAACTAGCGCAACCACCATCCACAACCGCTTCATCGACAATCCTTGTTCATACAAATAAGGGGAGTCAGACTCCCCTTTTCAAGCTGTATCTTCGTTGTACTCATGCTTTAAAGCTAAGTCAGCACGCGGTCAAAGCAAATCAGCAACCAGTTCTGACATGGTGTGATCGTCGGAGCCATTCACATGACGATACGTCGCCCATTTCCACCACGACCATTTATCCTGCGTAGCGACAGAAATCGACTGACCGTTAGCTAATACCGCACTTTTGCGTGCTGTCGTCACTTTTCCTTGATGGCGATCGCCAATTAACTCACCGTGACCATAACCGCTCCCCATTAACATCGGGTAATGGCGCGGCATAAAGCTAGAAACGCCATTAGATTGATACGCCACCTTGCCATCAAACGCCACCGACGTAGAACAACTGCCAAAGCTGCCCGCGCGGCTTGCACCACAGGTTGAATGCGACGACACAACACCATCATCATGACCGGGTAAGAAAGGCGACGTTAAACCAAAGTACTCAGAATCATCGCCGACAAAACGGACTCTTGGCACACGCCCATCAGGAAACGGTGCGATCTGGCGAGCATTCGATACTTTCAGATCGTTCAACACACCGACATTGCTGCTATTGGGTATGTCCCCAAGCCAAAGTGAGATAGCCAATCTCAGCGAGGCGTTTAAAACACCCCCACCTTCGGCAATATTTACCGCCAAATCTGCAAGCTCTGAACCACCACCCGCGCCTGCGAAATCAAACGTGGAAATAATATTTAATGGTGTTAAACCTTCGTTTAAAAGCCAGTTTTCTTGATTATCTAAAATATAACGGGTGACGAGATCTCCCGTTGAATGTGTAACAAAAATACAACCGTTCACACAGGTATTACTTTGTGCCAGTTGTTTTAATTTCGGCCACGCATAATCACTGGCAATTTTACCCGCAATCCTTTCATGGGAAGGCCAATCGATCCGCACATCAGCATGGGTGAGCCAGTACTCCTGCCAATAGACTTCTCCATCAGCACGAACCTCTGTCGCATCTGGTCTTGCCTGTAATTGTGCGGGTTGCAGCCCATGCACAAGAACGACGGGATGCTGGCCAATCGCGGCAAAAGTAGAAACGGAAAACGTTGCAGCAGCGAGTGAGAGCATTGCGATGAATCTCTTCATTTCAAACCATCCTTTTTTATTGGTTTCGAACAGCCTAGATGAGAGATTAAAATATAACAATTGATTAACATTGATCTTGATCCCATTCGCTTAACAAGGGAATTATCAAAGTACAAATCGAAGTATTTGAAGACAGGTATTGTATAAGTGCGACATTATTGACTGAAATATTTATATCTAAAAAACACTCACTGAAACTTATTTCATTATTTACTATACCCGCCTCAACCATCTTTAATTTATGAATAACGCTCACACTGTTCATGAGCCGTTCGTCTCGTTGCCACCCTGAACATACCTTGCATTTTCGCCTGATTTTTTTCTGCTTCTCCGTCGTAAAACGGCGCGAATCACGTCGTAATTACATAAATACCCCTATTTGAATCACGGCATTATCTGAAGAATATCCCCCTCACTATGGTTTGACCAAAGAAGGTTGACCGCAGTTTGAGACGGCTGAACGTTTTGATACGGTTGGAAGTAAGGAAAGGGCCATGAGTCATCTGCCTGTGAAGAACATCGACACCATGCCAATCAACAGAGAGATGGTGAAAACCATGCTTGAGCGGCGCATTCCCGACTACACACTAGAACAGCCCTTCTATACCAGTCCTGAACTGTTCCGCATCGACATGGAAGAGATTTTTGGCAAAGAGTGGATTTTTGCAGGCATGACCTGTGAATTACCCAAAAAAGGCAGCTTCATCACCTTAGAGCTGGGCGACAATCCCATCGTCATTCTTCGCGACAACAACAATGAAATCACCGCTTTTCATAACGTGTGCCGCCATCGTGGCTCTAAGCTTTGCCTCACGCAACGCGGGAAATCCCCCAAGCTGGTTTGCTCCTATCACCAATGGGCTTACGATCTGGATGGGACACTGGTTTATGCCGGATCCGATATGGGCGACGATTTTGATAAACAACAGTTTTCGCTTCACCCAGTGCACTGCGAATCCGCAGGCGGCTATATCTTTGTGTGTTTGGCAGACAACCCACCGCCCATTCAAGAGTTTCTTGATGACATGAACCTATACCTTGAACCGCATGGTATGGAAGACACCAAAATTGCGGTACAAAGTGAAATCATAGAAAAAGCCAACTGGAAACTGGTGGTCGAGAACAACCGCGAGTGCTACCACTGCGACGGCTCACACCCCGAACTGCTCGCTTCACTGCTGGAATGGGACGATAACAACGACCCTCGCTCGACACCAGAATTCAAAGCGCTGGTTGCCGAGAAACAAGCGCTATGGGATACGCTCGATATTCCTTACCTCTTCAAAGGGGCGTACAACAACCGAAACCGCCTTGTTCGTACCCCCTTAAAAGCTGGCACCCACTCCATGACGCTGAACGGCAAAGTGGCCAGCACAAAACTCATGGGACGCATTACCTCACCAGATCTCGGCGCATTGCGTATTCTGCATTTACCCAACTCATGGAACCATGGCATGGGCGACAACTTGATCGCATTTCAGATCATCCCCATCAGCCCACAGGAAACCCGTGTTGTTACGCGCTGGCTGGTTCACAAGGACGCCGTTGAAGGTGTCGATTACGACCCTGAAAACCTCGCCAAGGTCTGGACAGCCACCAATGCACAGGACAGATCGCTGGCAGAAAATAACCAGCGCGGCGTGAACTCCGTGGCCTACCAACCTGGCCCTTACTCCAAAACCTTTGAGTTTGGCGTCATCAATTTCGTCAATTGGTACTGCGAGCGGCTAGAAGAAAACTTAGGGTAACCCGTGTGGTTTCAGGTATGTCAGTGTCGTGTTTGCGTAACTCACAAACGGGAAAGCACAACAAAATCCCCTATAACTTAGAGACATTAATTTGTGTTAATTGATTAGGGATAAAGGCATGAGTGAACTGGACGCTGGCGCTGAAAACAGTCTCAACCCGGTAAACACACAAACGTGGGTCAATGGGCGCCACCTTGTTCGTTGTGTAAAAGTGATTCAAGAAACCCATGACGTGAAGACATTTTGCTTCGTGAGCCAAACGCCCATACTGTATTTCTTCAAACCGGGTCAGTTTGTCACGCTTGAACTAAACATCGGTACTGAGCAAGTCATGCGCAGCTACACCATGTCATCCTCCCCTTCAGTACCTTACAGCTTTTCCATTACCGTCAAACGCGTCAAAAACGGTCAAGTATCTAACTGGTTACATGATAACTTGCGGGTGGATGATGAACTCGCCGTGCATGGCCCTATTGGCAACTTTAACTGTATTGATCACCCCACCGACAAAGCCTTGTTTCTTTCTGGCGGCGTTGGCATTACCCCCGTCATGTCGATGGCACGATGGTGGTACGACACCAACGGCGCAGTAGACATGAAATTCGTTCACAGCGCCCAAACCCCCAAAGACATCATCTTTTTGAAAGAACTGGAGCTCATTGCCTCGCGCATTGATAACTTCGAAGTCAGCATCATCTGTGAGCGGTATGACATCGGCGAAAGCTGGCACGGCTATCGCGGTTTTTTAACCAAAGAACTCTTACAGCTCATCGCCTCTGACGTATTGCAACGGGAAGTTTACTGTTGTGGCCCTGAGCCGTACATGAGAGCCGTTCGCGCCATGCTGACTGATCTTGGCTATGACATGAGTCGATACCATGAAGAGAGCTTTGGCGAGACACCTGCTGATGCGATCGAAGATGCAGAAGAATCCGCGGAGTTGGCACAAATTGCTGATGAGCTTCCCGCGAATGGCTTTGCGGTTGAGTTTGTCGATGAAGGCATGTCTGTCACCTTGAGCGAGAACGAAACCATTCATGCTGCCAGTGCAAAGTTGGGCATTCACGTACCGAAAGCCTGTGGTATGGGGATTTGCGGCTCGTGCAAGGTTCGATTGCTTTCTGGTGAAGTGAACATGGAGCACAACGGCGGGATCAGCGACGAGGAAATGGAAGAAGGCTATATTCTCAGCTGCTGTAGCACCCCGATCAAAGATGTTTCTATTGAGACCTGATTAACCTGCAATCCACGCTAACAGACATCCCCCCCTAAATTGCCTCGTTGACTTAGAGGCAATGTACTTCTCACTCTGATCGTCTCTGTCTGAAAATTTCTGTTTGAAAACAAATGCCGATCACCGTGCTCTGCCCTCCCTGATTTTGATCACCGCTTCCAAATTATGCCTTGAACCAGAGCGTTTCACTTCGAACAGCTTATCAACGAATGTCTACTTTATTGGACTCATATTCCGCCTAACACAACCATCACCGAACCCTAACATTACCAACAAGAGTTTGAACCACAGTGTATTGGCTGCAGCAAAACACTTTTAACCCAAGACTCTAAAGGAAAGGAGAACAACCCATGAATATGTTCAAAACAATGATGTTAGCAATGGCGGTTTTATTTTCAGGCATGGCGTTAGCCACTGACACCAAAACGGAAACTTGTCCAGAAGGGTCAGAAGCGCCAGAGTGCCAAATGCAGAAAGACGATAGCGGTTCAACTAACTAAAGAACCTCCTATCTTCAATTTTGTCGCTTCGACCTCGACCTTCGAGCAACAAAAAAAGGCCAGTGGCATTTGCCATTGGCCTTTCCCGTTTTATCTGTTTAGCGCCTTCGCGCATTAATCGCGCAAGTAAATCATCCAATACCACATGCCCACAAACAAACCACCGCCGATAATATTACCCAACGTGACAGGCACAAGGTTGTTCACAATGAAGGTCATCATACTTAGGTCAGAGAATTGTGCCGCTGTCGTACCCGTCATCTGCCAAAAAGATTCTGGCGCGAAGAATTTAATCCCAATCGCCATGGGTACCTGAAACATGTTAGCGATACAGTGCTCAAACCCCGCTGACACAAACATCGCGACAGGCAAAATCATCACCATGATTTTATCGGTTAGTGTGCGACCGCTATAGGTCATCCACACCGCAATACACACCAGCACATTACACATAATGCCGAGCGCAACTGCTTGGAAGAAGCCATGATGGAGCTTATGCTCTGCAATCTTCATGGCATTAATACCCACTTGCCCGTTGTCGAACATGTACTGTTGAGCAATCAACATACACACCACCAACAACGCGGCACCAACGAGGTTTCCGGCGTACACCACCGCCCAGTTTTTGAATAAGGCTTTCCAGGTAATCTTACCACTGGCTCGCGCCACTAAAGTGAGTACCGAACTTGTGAAAAGCTCGCCACCGGTAATGATCACTAGGATAAGACCCAAACTAAATGCCAGCCCACCGACAAAGCGCACCATGCCCCAAGGCAAGTCGCCTGCACCCGTTGTGACTGTGGTATAGAAGATAAATGCGATACCGATATGAATACCGGCTGAAATAGCCAGAAGGAAAGATTTAGCCGGATCTTTCGTTGCCTTAGCAACACCAATTTCCGCCGCTCTTTCAGCAATCTGAGGAGGGGGTAACGAATCAAACTGAGTAAAGTTCATAGCTGATAACACTGAGTAAGAAACACGAAGGGCGCGGATAATCTCTCCTTTCCCTGCGTTTTTCAAGGGCTATTTTTTTAATCAATTTATGTTTTCAACAATACACACCAAACCGAACAACGAACACAAACAAGAAGGTATCGAATAAACAAGCTACTGCGCCCAAATGCCGCAATATTGCTGCGTTCGTGCCGAATTCATGAATCGCTTTCTAATAACACTTCTCCATGCCGGCAGATAGACTTCTGCTTACAGGCTGATAGACTTCGCGCCTTGAACCTCTAACCGTGAATGCCCATGACTTTTACTGCGCTGAACCTTACCCCTGCCGTGCTCAATGCGCTGCCAAGCCGCCTTTCTTCACCAACGCGGATCCAGACCCAAGCGATCCCCGCGGCGTTGGCTGGAAACGATTTGCTTGCCATGGCACAAACGGGCAGCGGCAAAACGCTCGCGTTTGGTTTGCCCCTGCTTCAGCGCGTGGAGAAAGACAACGGCGGTATTCAAGGTGTTGTGCTTGTACCAACTCGTGAACTTGCCGCGCAAGTCAGCACGGCGCTACAAGAAATCGCTTCGCCAATGGGTATTAACATCGTCATGTTATGCGGCGGCGTAGCGCCTGCATTACAAATTGCCGAGCTAGAAAACGCCCCGCAACTTTTGGTCGCCACTCCTGGTCGCCTGCTCGATTTCCTCAATCAGAACATCGTGAGCCTAAAAGGCGTAAACCAGCTGGTATTGGATGAAGCCGACCGTTTGTTGGAGATGGGCTTTTGGCCGGATGTTCAGCGCTTAATTGCCTCTATGCCCGCCAAACGTCAGACCTTGCTGTTCTCTGCCACCTTACCTGCTGAATTGGAATCTGCCGCCTTGGCGCTGCTTTTCAAACCTGTGCGTATTGAGGCCCATGAAAAAAACAGCGTGGTCGAAGACATTGAAGAGCGCCTGTATTTGGTGAACAAAGGCAGCAAAGCGCAAGCGCTGATCGCCCTGTTGAAACAACATGGCTGGCAACAAGTCTTGGTGTTCGTGAGTGAACGCAACGCCGCCGATGCGCTGGCAAAGAAATTAGCGAAAGCCGGTGTTTCAGTCGCGGCCTTACACGGCGACAAAGATCAGGCCGCGCGTGAAAACACGCTGGCAGAGTTTAAAGCGGGGAATATCAACGTGCTGGTGTCGACGGACTTACTCTCTCGCGGTATTCACATTGATGCGTTACCCGTGGTGATCAACGCCGACTTGCCACCCAATGCCCCGGTTTATGTTCACCGTGTCGGGCGCACCGCACGCGCTGGCGAAAACGGCCTAGCGCTGTCGCTAGTGTGTCATGGCGAGCAAGAAGCATTGAACGCGATTCGCACCCTCACTGGTCGCGCATTGGCACTTGTCGAGTTGGACGGTTTCCCTGTCACCGACAAACCTTCTGACGGTGTTTCATCAGAAGAGCGTAAACGCGCCCCTCGCGATAAGAAAGCCAACCGTCGCAGCAATACGAAACGCAGCATCAAACAGTTTAAGCCCAAAGCTAACCAAGAGAAGCCATCGCGCTAGGCGGCTAACTCGGTCAGTACGGCAAGAAAAGCCAAATCCCAGAGACAACAAAGCCCGAGCAAGTCGGGCTTTGTTTTCAGCTGAATATCATCACATGTTGTTTAACAGGTGTGGTTCAGCACATACGAGGTGAAACGATTACTCTTGGTATTCGGTCACGTCGTCTGGACGCAGCTGACGCTGAACACCCGTCAAGAAATTGCGCAGAATCTGGTCTTTACATTCACGGTAATGCTTGTTGTCCGGCTTGCGGAAAAACGCACTCAGTTCATGCTTACTAATGTTGAAGTTCACCAGCGCCAAGATGTCTAAAATATCTTCAGCTTTTAAATTCAACGCAATGCGCAGCTTTTGGAAAACCATGTTGTTGCTTAAACGGGCTTCTGGTTTAGGCTGCTCGCCTTCACGTTTGCCGCGCTTCAGGTTGATCAAACCATTCAAGAATGAAGAGAGTTCAACGCTGTTCATTTGCACGAACGCTTCATCTTCATCTTTTTTCAGCCAAGCTATCACTTGTTCTTTCGTTACAACGACTTCAGCAAGAGCGAAAATTTCTATCACTGCTTTATCTTTAAAATCGAAGGCATAACGAATGCGACGCAGAATATCATTATTAGTCAAAGCAAAATCCTAGTCTTAGGTAGTCCAGTGTAATCAACACGACTTACTGGAGAGGCCAGAAGTGTAACAGATATCACACTTCTCCCCAATTGATAGTTACTGAGCGAAGCATTAATACCGTCAAGCATACGCTCCCCGTCGTGCCCCAAAAAATACAGGCTCGGCGCTTCCTGCCAACAAGAAAGCTCGAGATACCAATGGATAACATCACTTCCCCTGCCGCCTGACAACACACTCAATTAGGCGCATATTCAAATTTTGAGTTATTCTTTTTTAAAATGTGTCGAGGAGCTTTTTGCATGGGAAATGCCGCTTTGCTACCAGAAGAGATGAAATTGAACGTGATTTGTCGACTCGAACCGGGCTGTTTAGGGCCACAAGGGGCGAGCAAAATTGACGATTTTTGCCAATACATTGAGCAAGACATGCAGGCTTTGAACAGTGACAGCGTGACGCTAAATGTCGTGCCAAGAAATGACAAAAGCTTGCCAGAGATCCAGTTCACTGTGATGGGAAAAATGATGAGTCGTTCCCAAGCTGCAAAATACCTAGAACGCTTAGATCAGAGCTTGGATGATTTTGAAGCCTTGTTCGAGGGTAAGCTAGAAACCTTGATTGATAAATACATGGGCTACTAAGTAGCCCTTTTATCTTCTCTATCTTCTCTATCTGCAGTAGATCTCATCCTTATCGCCAATGCCATTCACCAAAGCCACTCACCAAAGCCACTTGCAAATACCATTCGCCATTCTCGCGTTTCCCGAATTATCCCTGCTCGCTCAATGAGTTTGGCGTTCCTCATGCAACACACATACAAATAGGCAAACAATAGCGAGGAATTTTCTATCGTAACAAGGCGGGACGAGACTATTATCTTCGCAGGATAACGATCTGGCGACACGCCAAGAAAAGCATGAGGTTCAAATGCAATTTACTTACTCCAACCCAACACAAATCTTCTTCGGCCAAGGCCAAATTGCGGCTATTACAAGCGCCATCCCAACACAGAGCAAAGTGCTGGTCATTTACGGCGGCGGGTCGATTAAGAAAAATGGTGTTTACGACCAAGTCAGCGATGCCCTTAACGGCCACACTTGGCTGGAATTCTCAGGCGTTGAGCCAAACCCAACCAAAGAAACCTTGGACAAAGCCATCGCTATCGCCAAACAAGAAAAGGTGGATTACATATTGGCCGTGGGTGGTGGGTCAGTCGTTGATGGCTCGAAATACGTGGCAGCCGCAGCAAAATATGATGGCGACGGTTGGGACATTCTTATCGGTAAACACACCATCGAAAGTGCCCTGCCGATTGGTGCGATTCTGACACTGCCAGCAACAGGCTCTGAGTCCAATTCAGCGGCGGTCATCACCAAAGCGGCAACACAAGACAAACTGCCCTTCATGCACCCAAGCGTGCGCCCGCAATTTGCCGTACTCGACCCTGACGTGATGAAAACCCTGCCAGAGCGCCAGCTTGCGAACGGCATTGCAGATGCATGGGTTCACACCTGTGAGCAATACATCACACGCCCTACCGGCACCATGGTGCAAGATGGCTACGCAGAAACTCTGCTACGCACACTGAAAACCTTGGGTGAGCAATTTGACGATCGTGACAACGACGCATGGCGTGAAAACCTGATGTTTAGTGCCAACCAAGCACTGTTTGGCTTAATTGGTAGCGGTGTATTGCATGATTGGGCAACGCACATGATAGGCCATGAGTTCACCGCGCTATGGAATGTCGACCATGCCCGCTCGCTGACCATTGTTCAGCCTTCGTTGCTGCGTAACCAAATCGAATGCAAACGCGCCAAGCTCGAACAAATGGGCCGTAACGTATTTGGCCTCACCGACAGCGAAGATTTGGCAGAACGCACCATTGATGCCATTGAAGCTTTCTATCGTCAGCTTGGTTTAGAAACCCAATTCACCGCGCACGGCACAGACAAAGAAACTGCCATTAACGCCGTCATGGAACAGCTTGCCAAACACGGCATGACCGCGCTGGGTGAAAATCAGGCCATCACTCTAGAGAAAAGCCGCGAAATCTTAGAAAACGCTATCGCGTAATGTCCACACTGCTAAGTTCAAGTGAGTAATCACTTCCCATGTGAAGGGCTGACCAAATAGGCCAGCCTTTTTACTCCCTAACTTTATTCATTTTATTCGTTCAGTTTCAGTAACATCAATCCGCCGCTAAATCCTATCGGACATCCAACAGTTGCTACACTTAACTGGCCGTAATTCACGCATAATATCGGCGGCATAACGTAAGCTAATTGTCCTTACGCCTTACCGAAAAATTGCTCGCCTCAATGTCATCACAACACCATCCATAGAACATAAAACAAATACAAAATAAGAAGGGATACGATGAAAGAAATCACACGGATAAACCACGTAGGGCTTCGCGTTAGAGATCTGGAAATATCGAGAAAGTTTTACGAACAGCTTGGGTTTGAATTTATCGCAGGCCCTGTTGGTCCAGAGCCCGCTGCCATTGTTGAGCACCCATCAGGGATAAACATCAACTTTATACTCAATGCCTCTGACGATGCCCCTCAAGACAATATCTTGATGCGAAAAGACATGAAATACCCCGGCTACACACACATCGCACTTGAAATCACCGACGCCGATGCAGTATCCAAGCAAATAGAAGCACTGGGGATCACGATCACTGAGCGCGTAGAAATCAACGGCGCTAAGTTTTTCTTTATTAGAGATCCAGATGACAATGTTATTGAGCTGCATCAGCCTGCCAGCCGCTGAGCACACGCCAATGGTGGGCAACGTCAATACAACATAGTCACCGCTTGGTTGTAATTCACCGTTTCAAGGCCGATGCCCCCGCTGGCGCTAAATGAAAGCCCGAGATAGCGGATTGGGTAGTAACTAAACAATGCGCCGCTGCCCACATCGGCAACCCCTAGCGGCACACTGATGCTCGCGCCGTGAGCATAGCCACCGATGTTTGCTGAACCACTCTCAATGCCATCTTTCCACACACCGACACTCACACCGAGCCCGACGCTTAAAGACGCCCCTTTTGAATAGGCCATGACGCCATAAGGTCGCGTGTTGCCCTGCCAATCCAATGCAATGCCGTATTCCGTGGTTGCGCCCACACCGATTTCAAGTTCTGGTGCAGCGCCTAACGTGAGAGATTGATAGCCATTGGCGATCGCCGCATCACGCAGTGCAAGGTAACTCGGCATTGGTGAAATCAGCCGATACACGTCCTCTCCGTCTTTGTCTGATATGGCGCGTCGTAATTCATCATGCTTTGCCACTTCGGCGACAAACTCTGCGGCGGCTTGGCTCAGTGTGAGGTCTTCTTCAAGTTTGGTTCTCGCTAAATCGGTAACCACGGTTGCCATATCCAGCGGCGTACCGCATACGCGTTCATAAGGGGGGCCGAAATTTTGCAGTACCGCTGCAGGTGATGGCATCAGCGATAAGTCTTCATCACAATAAAATTCCGTTTTACATTCGGCACTGGGATTGAACGCCCACAAGAAGCTGACTTTTGAAGACCCTGTCGGGCAACGATAGCACTCGCCACCTTTTTCAAACTGCCCTTCTTCGCAGCCATAAGCAGACCGTACAAACGTGGCGTCCACCTTGTCTTTGTTAAAACCTACACCTCGTTCTTTGCAGCTTTCGTCTTTATGAATGGCTTTCCATGTTCGGCGATACCCGTCTGGGCAACGCCAACACTCTCCGCCCTCTTTTGGGGTGAAATAGAGATTCTTCCCTTTGCAGCCCCAATTGGTCGCATCCCCCACCAAGATGGCATCTATCTTGATTTCATCCCCACACGGCGGAGCCCCTTCTTCACCACAAAGCAGGTCTGGCGGCCCTAAACATTCGTCGAACGGCACGGGTGTGGTGTCCGTTGTTATTGGTGGAGCAGGCACATCAGGCGGAACACTCACTGCCTCCACACCCTCTTCAACAGTCAATGCTTCAACAGGTAAAGGCGGATCAACATTGTCTATTGGTTCTGACACGACGATGACGTCAGTCACTGTGGTTGATTCTGGAGATTCTGAGGGCTTAGTCGTTTGTGAAGAGATTGGCGGCGGCGAGACTGCACTCGGGGATGGCTCACTGTTAGAAAGAGGCTCGGTCGACGTGCCGCACCCAGCACTAATCAGGGAGAGGAAGAAAACCAACACGATGTGGCGATAATGAATCCACCAACGGTTCATAAGGCTGCCTTAAAAGCCCACTGCAACATGCAGTGTATTGGGCTTTACATACCGCATTTAATTATAGGTGGCGCATTACAAAGGCTGTGTTCACAAATGCGACCCACCCGCAATCAAGTGATGCACGTATCTATGCAAGCGTTTTACTTTCCATCTAGACGAGGGGTTTTTGACGCCGCGACCACCATACCGCTAATCAACGCGCGATCGCGGCAGTCACTGCATTATTGCTGATGACGATTCTTGAGATAGGTTTCTTGAAGAATGTACATACGCTTAATGTCGCAATACTCGCCGTTAACGAATATCTCTTTTACCAAGTGTCCTTCTTCGATAAAGCCACACTTTTCATACAGGTGGATCGCTTTTTCATTGTTAACCGCAACGCTCAGGTACACCTTGTGCAGGTTCAAAATGGTAAAGGCGTAATTCAGGGCTTTCTTAATCAGCGTTCGCGCATAGCCACAACCTTGGTAGTCAGGCGCAATAATGATTTGGAATTCAGCATTGCGGTGAATCGTATTTATTTCAACGAGTTCCACCAGGCCAATGGGCTGCTTTTCGTTATCTTCGGCGATAAAGCGGCGTTCATTACTGTCGTGGATGTGCTTGCGAAACAGCTCTTCCAGCTCATAGTAAGACTCATACGGCTCTTCGAACCAATAGGCCATGATTGAACGGTTGTTGTTCAACTGATGAATAAAGCGAAGGTCGGTTTGCTCAAGAGCACGTAGTCGGATTTGATTATCCATTTCACTTTCCATTAACAATTTAAAATATTACCTACAGCATAAAATACAGATTTTCATGCCAAGAAAGGAAAGTATCACTATTGCTTGCAGTGGGAAATGGAAATGTTGGCCCAAATACCCCGATACCTCTCTCATTCGCTTTATTCGACATCGGTGGCATCGATAGCCACTAAGCTGGCTATCACACAGGCAGTGCGCAGAGGATGATTAGTCAGTCGCTTATTTACATCGCAAGCGCAAACAAGGCGAGAGGGATACCAATCACGGACAAGTGTAAAACGTTGAACAATTTATCGCGATGTTGAACAGGCTTGAAACCCACAATCGCCAGTAGCGCGTCAAGAATCGTCATCTTCTGTCGCGTGACCATCAGTAAAAACAACAACAAGATGCCGCCTATAAAAATGAATTTAGCCGCAACACCATAAGGCGTCGCCCAAACGGCATTGAGGTTTTCAACAAAACTTTGATTGGCTGGCATTGATACTTACATCCTTGTTTACTGGTCTTTGGGGGCATCCTGCCCTTTGGGGCGACGTGAGGCGCAACCCGCGTTTCATCATCAAGAGACTATAGCGCGAATGGGGATCTGATAACGTTCCTGATTTGAAGAAAAAGCGTAAAGAGGAGAGGAGATGAGATGAAGGAGAAGTAAAAACAAAATAAAAAACAATCCGTCCAAAACACAAGCAGGTGCGTTGTTTATGGTGGTTTACACAGTTAAACCGTCACCTTAATCTCGGCTATATTTGCGACGAAGGCGAAGCTGTTCATCGTTAATTTTTTTCAATTCCAGTATCTGAAAGAGATGAATCACTAACTCATCGTCTTCTCTTCTGATGGTCTTTCCTTGAACCTCCGCAGAGCCGACTTCAAAATGTATGGTTCCAGCAATAGGCTCCTCGGGCACAACATCATTCTTAATGAGTAAACGGATACCATTCTCGGAAATCTCACACACGCGGAATGTATTATCACCGCAAACAATAAGCGGCATGTCCTGCTCTAAGTAACGAAGTCTAAAAAAGTCTCGCTTTTGCTCTTCTTCTTGGTCTTCGTTTTGACCTTGTTTCTGATTTTTATTTTCTTCCATCACGATAAGTCGCTTCCCTCGTCATGTGACCCTTGCAGCCACAAAGCACGCAATACCCTAATTTTAGCAAGCATTTCCATGTTGCAACTTAGGGTGTTTAGTTATGGGACGTGGCGACCAAAAAGGCAGGAATAAATAGAGATATACCCGAATGCAATAACACGCGCAGCCTCGTGGGTGAGTCCTGCTGTACGCGCCATTACCTAAGTGTCGTAACAGCGCATATCCATTTACATTGCATTGGCCTCTCAACGAATGGCGTCTAACACCTTTTTTAGCAGTTCGCCGCCTTCCTCTTTCAACGCTTCGATGCGCGACGTTAATAATGCTACGTTGCGATTATCCGCCGAAGCCTCTTGAATCGCTGAAATGAGCGCTGGGTAAGCCGCATGTTCTGTGATCTCAGGGCTGAGTCGGGATACGTCTAGGTCGGTATCAAGCAACAGGCTGGCTTCTTTTTCGGACAAATCACGGTCAGTCTTGTCTGCAGTGCGCCTTGCGCGTTCAAGCATGCTCATTATCTTCACTCCAAATGTTTGTTGGCTTTTTTATCGAGTTTTCGAATCTCATCCAGCCCTGTGGAGGCCTTTTCAGACAGGTCGGAAAGTTGCTGATTAATCTGGTTACGAACGGCTTCTAGCCCGGCGTTATCGAGCAAGTTATTTTGCACATCTTGCACTTCTCGAATGCTATTGAGGTGAGCCGTAATGGTTTGGTGGCCTTGCTGAATCAATGCAAAACTTTGGTTAATATCCGCGATGAGTTGTTTTTCTGCCTCATCCAACGGCGAGAGCAAAGACTGGCGTTTATCTTCAATTATGGTGATGGCACTGTCAGCCCACAGCACAATACTGTTTAGCTGCCCAACACTATCTGTAGTGCGGGTTTTCACAAAATCGGCTTTTTCCTCATCATAAATCACGTCTCCCTCAGCCATTTCTATCAACTGGCCGTCTTTCACCCAGCCTTTCACAAAGCGGGGAGTCCATTCATTTCGTAGGTAGTCTTCGCGCTGCTTTCGCAACACCTTGATGTGCTGGTGAACAAGGCTGGTATAACTTTCTTGCACGTGAGTCAGGTCTTGCTCAATACGGTAAGACAGTTCCACCACTTCTTTGGGAACCGTGGCACTGCATGCTGACAGCAGCACCAAGAGAAAAGGGAGTAGTTGTTTCATAGATCCTCATTGGTCAGTTTTTCACCATATTGATGAGTCAATAGGAGGAGTGCTGCGAGTGACTTTGCATTCGCCAAATTTCGCAATCTGTTGCATTTTTTATTGTGAAGTGGTCTGTGGGATGGAAGGAATGTCAGAGCGGTCTGGGCTGAATCGCTTGGTGATCACAATCGCTTGGTGATTACCCTAAAACGTTTTTGGACAATTTCGAGTTAGCGTCTTTGCCTGCAGCCGTCTACCTCGGATAACTTTTGCTTAGGGGAAATAGAGTAAATGGCTTTGTCGTGCGAGAGCATTTGGCTGCTGACGCAGCCAAAAATAATACAATTGTCTATTAACCTCTAATAGGTCATATCTGTTATACGTTTTTTGAACCTACATATATACCACTGGCATGGGATGCACTTTCGTAACGTTTAATGTTTGTTATTATGTACTTTATACTTTCTTCGTCGTCACCTAAACCTTTGGATATCCGCACCATAAAATACACGATCCGAGCCCATGCCTTGAAGTGGCTATCCGTTAATTCAGATGCTACTGGTAGCAAGTTACCAAAAGTGTTTAAATCAATGTCGCATTGAGCTCGGATTGCGTCAATCTCTTGAGTAGCCAAGCCATTTTCTTTGATAAAGTCGAACAAATTATCTAAATACTCAATATTCTTATGATGTTCTTCACCATAAAAATTACCCACACGATACCTACGTGGCAAATTTTTAAACCCGTGTCGTAAAAAGAATATTAGATACTCGCGTAGACGCTTTTCCTTGACAATTAAAAGCTGTATTCGGTTTTGCTCCTGCCAACGGTCAACAATGAATAATAAAATACATAGTTCAATCAACATTCCTGTTAACTCTGGAAGGAGGTTACCCGAGAAATAATCGGAAGGAATATTAATATAGAATCCGACTCGAACACATACTAATAGCAGGATAAAAATTACTATGGTAAACGTACCCTGCTTAGTATTTCCTGGCATCCAATTCATTACTTCACTTACCTATATCCAAACTCAATTATTTATCCGCATGAAAATCTCACATATTCAGTAATCGAAAGGGAGTTTCAAGAAAACCACTCACTGCACTAAATACAACATAAACCTATAAATTAAATCATCCAATTTTTATTACCGGCATAAAAATATAGCTTTAAATTTCTCACTAAAGCTTAGAGGGTTCATAACCTACTTTATCCCTCTAAGCATAAGTGGACTTTTTGTTTATATCTTGAAGAATTTGTTATCCTGAGAAAGTTCAAGGATGATGAATTCCTTGTACTTGGTGTAATCTTGCTCAACAAGCTTATCTGACAACATAGAAACAATGTGTTGCCCTGATAGTTGAATTGATTCATCAAACATTTTACGAACATGCTGTATGTCGATTTCATCAATCGAATCATGCAAGACAAAGTTAGGTCTTAATGCTTGTTGGTCACAAACAGTCTTAATGTATGCCAAATCAAATGTAACAACTTCCAGTCTTTTTAATCCACCCTCGTTGTTTGATTCTACGTCGTCGACATGTGGCGAGCACTCTCCCTTTTCTTTATCTAAATGAAGACTGAAGTTGTACTCAACTCCATAGAAATCGCGAGTGTAGCCTTTGAAATTTTCAATATACTTTTCTTCAAAAGAGGTTACGTTGTTTAGCTCAGTTTCAAGCTCACCAGCTAATTCAGTTAAGCTCTGTCTCTCAATTATTAGCTTTGAGTCGATATCATCCTTTTTGTCGATTATGGCTGTTAATTTGGCTAACTCTTTATCAAGCTTACCAATTTCCTTCATCGTGTCAGATATCTCTTCCATTTTCTTTTTCGATTTTAGTTCATCGAATAGGCTATGCTTCTGAATTTTGAGCTGGCCAAACTTGATAGTAGCCTTTTGATGCTGCTCTTGTAGTTTATCTAGTCCATGCGACACAAACTCTCGTTTGGTGCTCAACAGATGTTCATGGAAGGCGAGTGCTTGCTGATAATCTTCAAGAGTAGATTCTATCTTTACAGACGCATATTCATAGATTGACCGCAGTTCATCAAGTAGATGATGTTGCTCATTAGTCTTTAGTATTTCATTGGTTTTAATGACATTTTTTATTTTTAGATCTAGTGAAAGAATCTGGTCAGATAATGAGTTTTGTTCGTCATCAATTATGTTGATTTTAGATACAATCTCTAGCTTATCGATACCTTTTTCAGACGATAATAAAGACTTTTCTAACTTGGCTATTTCTTTCTTTATTTTAGAGACTGAACCAACAATTTTATCTTTAGAAATGACACTATTGAACGCTCTTAAATTTCTATCATAGCCTCTTATAGCGGTCTTTAACTTATGAACTTTGCTGAGTATCTCAGTGTCATCAAAGTTGAAAAAATAAAGAAAAACTGTGTTGATATCGGATTTAGAAACGTTTCTACCGTTGTCAAAGTTAACAGTCTTAGTCATGCGGTGTTGTGTGGTTCTAAAGAACTTTGGTGCAAGTTTTCTAATCGTTGGTTTAGCAGAGTAGACGTTGAAAACACTTCCCATAATGTGAGCAACGTACTCTTTGTTGGTTACTTCCTGTCCATCCAAAAAGTAGCTTTGTAGGTCAGTATCTGTAGATAGCCTGCGCTTAATAACACTGTACTGATTGTTTAGACCAAGATATTCGAGAGACACATATACTTCACTGTTTGTGAAAAGCTGCTCAATCTCTTGCTTTGGTGTTTGAAACTCATCATCGATGTAGATTGGACTCATTGAGCCATCAAACAAGTAGTCGAGGATTCTTCCTAAAGTTGACTTACCAACACTGTTACCAGATGCGTCAGATTTCTTTTTACTTGTAATGATGTTTAAGTTGTCTAAAAACGGTATCTCTCGTGTTTCTACACCGTCGATCTCTAAGAGAAACCTAAGTAGCTTCATTGATAAAAACCTCTTTGCTATCGTAACCAATAGCGGAAATGATATACAGCCAATCCAGCGCTAGAATTATGTGGTCTACAGATACAGAAAGTTCTTTAGTGCCGACCTTCATTAGCTGAGTGATCGTCATACGCTTTCTTTTGCGCTCATGAAGCTTTTTCAAGATAAAGCCACCAATATAGAGCACATTCATCTCTGGGTGAGAGCCTTTAGTTGGCAGCATTGTTAGGATTCTCCAGTACACAGCATTCAACAAACCCATGCGCTACAACAACATTTAGACCAATTTCTACTTGTTCTTTGTATTTAGTCACATTGGCTGAGCTATACACAAACTTTCTGAGTTGTTTGATTACATCGCTTATGATGTCGTCAGCGTGCTGTTGTACTTGCTCTATGTCAGGTTCAAAAGAATCAATGTCGTACTTATCTAATGAATTGCAATACATTTCATTGAGCAATTCCAGTGCTGTTTGTTTTCCATTGATTATGTTCTGTTCTGCGCGAGTGTAGGCTTTCTCGATATGGGAAGAATATGATTTGTACTGCAAGACTATACGACGCTTAGTCTTGAGCTTATTATGGTCAATCTTTGTTTTAACATCTGCTGGAAAAGTCCGATCTGATCGGTCAATTTTCACTTTAGCTGATGCGATATCACCAATGATCACGTTGATAATGGAATCAACATTATTTTCTGGAGACTCTATGTTGTAGAAGTCTCCTTCGATGTTTTCGATGTCAAATCTTGTTTCACACATAGACAAGCCTAGGACTCTTATTTGTTGTAAACAAAGTCGCCTTTGATTACACCTTGGTTAAAGTTGGTCTGGCCGTTTTGATGCACTTCTTGATAGTTATCGTGGATATCGTTCTTTTCGATCTCTACGATCTTCTGTTCTAATGAAGTGTTTTGAACTTGCAATGAGTTATATGAAATTTCTAAAGATTCGAATTTTTGTTGAAGCGTATTGTTTTCAACTTTTAGTTTGTTATGAGAAATGTTTAACTTATCGAATTTCTGTGTGATTTTAGTCACGTTGTTTTTTTGAGCAAAAGCATACAAGCAGCCGACGACGGTACAGATCCAAGCGATAGCTACAAAAAGTGGGGTGGCAAAGATTTCCATTCGAATCTCAACATCTAGACACACAAGCCGAGTATTGTACAGTTCATATGCATCATGTACCAATGAAAGCTGCATAACTTACTAATAACTATCAATGTTATCTTCTAGTCACCAAGCTGCTTCGCGTCGAGGCCAAAAAATGTCGTCACTTTGGTAGTTTGTTTTTTTTGGTGCTTAGGCTATGACTAAAGCACCGATTTATCTGTGAAACTGCTAGCTTAAAGTACTTCCACACACCTCATGTTTGGCATTAGAAAATCTAACGGCAGCTCTCAATTTTAAATTGAAGGAATATACTTCTTGCTAACGCGGAATGGGGCAAAACCAAGCTACCCCAACTCACTCTGGTCAAATCACGCCCGCCCAGAATCAGCCCGCTTCACCGCACGCGCCAGCAATAACACCGCTATTGCCACCAGTAGAAGCCCAAACCCAATAAACACCCATTGTCCGTCTGTCATCTTGATATCCTATTTGTGTGTATTCGAAGTACGCAGCGTCCTTCCCAGTCAATCTAGGAATGAAAGTTTTCTTACATATGATTATAGGGAAATATGACAGGCGTATTGAGGCAAGGTTTTGGTGGTTAACATAGGGGTTAGTGTCAGATCACATTGTTTTTTCATGTTTCTTTGAGTGTGTGGGTAAACAAAGGAGAGTGAAAATGTAGAAAGGGAATTTTTGAAACGCTAGAAGGGTGGAAGCCTCCCCAGCCACATCCCGGCACACACGTCCCAAGCGGGGGCTGCTTCCTTCCGGATCTGACCCAATACACAAGATAGTGTTGCGGGAGGACCAAGGAGGCCTCCATAGATTCTTTTACCGAACAATTTCTTATGAAAGAAACCGTTGGTTCGAGCGCATTATGTGTGAACCCTAAGCCCATTGCAAGGGGTTATCTGGCGATCACTGTCTAACTGGTGAGTTTTTATCCGCCCTACTCTTCTTCGTTTTCTGCATTGAGCAAGTAATCGCCTAACCATGCAATGGTGAGTGACAGTAACCACGCGACAAACACGGGGTTGGGCACGCTAAATTGCGGGAACACGACGATGGTAGCGAACGCGATGGCCGGTAAAATCACGCTGAGTTTGTCGCCCCGTGCTTCGCCGCCAATACGTTGTAATTCTTGCAATGTTATCACTAACACACTGCCGCAGAACGCGAGCAAGGCGGCTTGTGTCCAACCACCCGCCAAGAGTGCGAGAATGAATAGCGCAGGCCACCAACTGAGTTTTTTTATTGGCTTCCAGAAATAGGCGGAGACCCACACGGTGATCACACAGAGGATTTGCAGCAAGGTGTAGCTCATGGCGCCACCGAGCTTTTCATCCCCTTGCAATGCCAACACGCCGCATTCCATGGCAATCACCACGGAAATCACGAGCAATGAAACCTGCCAGTTACGACGTTCTCCAGTGATTAGTACTAAGGCAGGGAGGATCATCCAAAGGCTTAACGAGATGGCGATGGGTTGGTATGGCATGAGTGCGCCGAAGCCAATAAGCCCGATGGCGAGCAGCCAGACAGCAACGCCGCCTGAGCCAATAAAAAACAGCGCGGGGATTGCGAAGGCAATCAGCGGGATATTTCCATCGGCAATAGCAGCCGAGAGTGCGGCCCCAACAACCATGACGGCAGCGGTGACCATTAACATTGTCGCATACCACATAACCGCACCTCCTTGCGCCTTATGCTGACATCGAACCAATATCATCTTGGTGGGTTGTCTTTGTTTCTGCTTATCCTTGAGGGTTGTCTTCGCAGCGAAGAGAATCTGCTGCTTTCCTATCCACAATTTCTGTTCACAATTGATATGATAGCGAGCAATAACCCTTTTCCTTTTTCATTGTGCTCAATATCAATATGCCTAATTTTGACGATCAGATCTACGCGGTCTTGATACAGATACCCCAAGGAAAAGTAACAACTTACGGTGATGTCGCAAAAATGGCAGGCTTCCCGAGACATGCGCGGCATGTTGGCAAGTTATTAGGCTCCTTACCCAAAGATAGTCGTCTACCTTGGTTTCGGGTAATCAATGGGCAAGGCAAGATTTCGATGATTGGTGAACGCTTCGATCGTCAACGCGAAAAACTGCGGGATGACGGCGTTGAGGTAAAAGATAACGGCACGGTCTCGTTGCGACGTTTCCGCTGGGACGGTTTTCCGGTTTGATAAACAAGCGGCTTGGGTGATTCGAAGCTTATGGTTCTTGCTTCTTCTCCTGATCGCAACTCTCGCTTATCCATCCTAGATACGCATCTAGCCCTTGCTCAATTGGCAGTTGGATGATCTCTGGCACGTCGTAATCATGCAAACGGCATATCTCTAACTCTATTGTTTTATACAATGACTTTTTCGTTTTGATCATCACTTGCTTTTCGGCATCTTCTGCAATTTTCCCCTGCCAATGGTAATAACTTTGAATAGGCATGACCTGTATACAGGCCGCTAATTTTTTCTCTAATAACGACTCAATGATGCGCTTGCCGATGTGCTCGTTGGCAAACGTGGTTAACACGACAATGTAGGCGTCTTCTGATGCTGTCATGGCATACCCTCTCTGCGCTTGTGTGCTTTGTTCGGCCAATCTTTCACGTCTTGATGAAAGCAAAAAGACGTGAGTAAGGTCTTTGAATATACCCCCCACTCACGCCGAGTAACCTCAAGATGCAGGATGCTGTTATGCGAATCGCACTCTTATTGCTCTTATCCGTCTCCATGGGCACAACATTGCCTGCGCTTGCCCAAAGCTTTGAAAACAGCGGCTCACCTGCCACTGTGGTGGAGCTTTTTACCTCAGAAGGATGCAGCAGTTGCCCTTCTGCAGAAGCGGTTCTCAATCAATTAAAAGAAAGCGATGGATTGTGGACACAGGTGATCCCCATGGCGTTTCATGTTGATTACTGGAATGACATCGGCTGGCCGGATCGCTTTTCCAAACCTGATTTTAGTCAGCGTCAGCGCCAGAAAGTGTCGCAAAGTAGTGCCAGCGGCGTTTATACCCCCGGCTGGTTTATTAACGATCAAGAATGGCGCGGCTTTTTCGCCCGTCAGTCCGTGCCTTATGCCAATGGCCCTGCCGCATCGGTGCTAAAAGCCTCGGTGAACGGCAATACATTGCGGGTTGACTATGCAGGCAATGAGCGGCTAAACGCGAATTTTGCACTGTTGGCGATGGGATTAACCACGGAAGTGAAACGGGGCGAAAATCGAGGTAAAACCCTTGAGCACGAATTTGTGGTGGTGGATTTTGACGCCAAAGCGGGTCAGCGTCATTGGCAGTTTGTATTGGATGAAGACACCATCGAAACACCGTCTGCTATCGCGGTATGGCTAACGCCGCAAGGTGGGGGCGATCCCATCCAAACCGTTGCAGGCTGGCTTGAGCCTTGAGCAATTAAAGACAAAACATGCATCAACCGATCAAAAAAAGGGAGCTTAGCTCCCCTCTGTTATTCTGATTGCGTCGTCATTGAGCAACGCTTTTTTGTAGAGGCTATCGAGCTGCGCTAACAACCTGAATGCTGATGCTCTGCGTTTTCGCGGGGTCGTTGATCACGGGGTTGGCCGTGTCGCTGATAAACAGCAATTGCCCATCAAATTCGATGCGCGCGCTCACTGTGTAGGTATGACCCGGTTTAATTTCTGATGGCGAATAGCTTAAGCTAAATGGCAAAGGAACTTGTTGGCCTTCCGTCATGTAAGATTGGCTGCTAATCACTTCCATCGGTGCATCTGCGAGAGACACATCCGCAAGTGTCACGGTTAGCTTGGCGTTATCAGGAAGTGCAATGCGCTGTAAGTAATAAACATCACCGTTGACTGTCGCCATGACGGGTTCCTTTGTGAAGCCACTGCACGCGGTAAAAACCACAGCGACCAGCGCCAAGAAGAAACCATAAAACGCTTTTTTCATTACTTGTACTCCAAGGCGACCATATTATTGATAACAATAACAAGAGTTTAACACTGCAGGGGCGTATTCCTCCCTACAATTGTGGATTTAAGATCACAATCTGAAATATTATTTTGCTATTGATTAGAAGCATAAACCCATAAAAAGTTCGGTAATATACGGGGATTGAGAGAATTTTGTCAGTTTTCTGTCAACGCATTTGAAATCATTCCGTTATGTTTGGCTAGGAGCACTATGAGCACACAACTTGACGCACTTTTATCACTTCTGAACCTTGAACAGCTTGATGAAGGCTTATACCGAGGGCAAAGCGAAGACTTGGGCTTGCCGCAAGTTTACGGCGGTCAAGTGATAGGACAAGCGCTCTCCGCTGCAAAAGGCACTGTCGCAAGTGACCGTTTCGTGCATTCGTTCCATAGCTATTTCTTGCGCCCTGGTGACCCAGAAAAACCGATTATTTATGACGTCGAAAATCTCAGAGACGGACAAAGCTTTTCGACACGTCGCGTAAAGGCAGTACAAAAAGGCAAGCCGATTTTCTATCTAACGGCGTCTTATCATTTGCATGAACCCGGCCTTGAGCATCAGTTCACCATGCCGAATGTCGCTGGCCCTGAAGGTTTGATGTCGGAAAAAGAGCTTGTTGCTTCTATTGCACAGCATTTACCCAAGCACATCAGTGATACCTTCGGTGGTGACCGTCCAATTGAAGTTCGTCCTGTGGTAGTGGTTAATCCGCTAGCGCCGGAAAAGCAGGAAGCGAAGCAGTATTTGTGGATCCGCGCGAACGGCAAAATGGTGGACGATTTGCGCATTCACCAATATCTGCTCGGCTACGCCTCTGATTGGGGTTTCTTAGTCACTGCCATGCAACCGCATGGCGTCACACTGATGACACCGGGCATGAAAGTGGCGACGATTGATCATGCCATGTGGTTTCACCGCGAATTCCGTATGGATGAATGGCTACTGTTTGCTATCGACAGCCCTTCTGCCAGTGGTTCACGTGCCCTGGTTCGTGGCAGTATCTTCAACCAGAAAGGCGAGTTAGTGGCATCCGCGGTGCAAGAGGGCTTGCTGCGTAAGCGCAAAAACTAAGTTCCGTTAAGCACGATAAACGCACAGAATAAAGGCCAGCAGTGATGCTGGCCTTTGCTATTTTCCAAGGGCAGTTGTTAGGAAGAAATAGCTTTCAAGAGAAGATAACCATCAAGAAACGGGACGATTAGAAATCGTAACGAATACCGGCTTGCAGTTGGTCGTCTTTGCCAGAGATGCCTTCAAACTTGTAACCCGCGTAAGTGCGTAAGTGACCGTTGAATTTGTACACCGCTTCAACTGCAATGTTGTTGGCTTCTTCTGTGGTCGTGTTATCAAACTCACCAAAGTTATATACACCCACGACAGCAAGTTGCTTGGTCGCTTTATATTGCGCTGACAGTTCGTAGCCTGTGTAATCTACGTTGCTTTTAGACGCCATGGTGTAAAGTGCGCCCAAGGTAATCGCATCTTGCTTGAACTGTGCAGCAAGGTTGATTTGGTCGTCGCTGTCAGTCCCCGCATCTTGAGAGACATAACCCGCACCAACGGCGAATGCACCGATGCTGTAAAGCGCTGAAATGCCCACACTGTCCGCATCTTTCTCATCTGCTGCGATGTAGTTCGCTTGAATGCTCAAGCCGTCAAACTCACCAGCGTATAAGAAATTGTTTTCGCGCTTATCTTTGTTGCCTGAAACCACATCTGCTGCGTCAGCACCAAACGTTGCCATGACATCAGTGATATCCGTTAGTTGCACTTGCGCAGAATCTTGCTTGCCGTAAGAAAGCTCGCCTGCTGAGAAGCCTAAACCTGCAAAGAAGTAACGGTTTTTCAGGCTGTCAGCATCTGAAAATTCTGCTTCGTACTTACCAAAACCATACAGCTCATCTGAAATTTCAGTTTTACCTTTCAGGTTTACACGAGCACGAGATTTGTCTTTGAACGAGCTATTTTCAGTGCTTTCGTTGTTATCAGAAATGTTGAAACGCGCTTCCGCACGACCGCCTACTTTGAGTGTTGTACCGTCTGCATCGTATACCGTTGCAGCCATTGAAGGGGCTGATACCAACGCACAAAGAATTGCTGAAGCGAGTGCTGCCTTTTTCATTTTCTAACGTCCTTTTAAATATTGGGCTTTCTGCCATCTCATTTTCGAGAAGGCCAAGGTAGACGTTGAAAATGAAGCTTGGGTGACTAAACGGTGACATTTCATGGCGAGTCATATTGCAGTTTGATGACCGCAAACATGGCTCGCAAAATGGCGCAACGTATTGATAAATTTCAGTTGTGTTGGACTAAAAAAAGAGAAAAAAGAGAACAAAGAGGAGAAGAGGAAAAATAAAGGGAAAGAAAGAGATTAACAACGAGAGCCGAGAAAAAGCCAAGGGGCTGACGGTATTCCGCCAAAGCCCCAAGTTGAAGAATCTGTTATGCGCGTGTCGTGCTATTCAAGTGACAGGTTTTCTTTTTGATAGTCCGACATCTCACTGCCATCTCGGTTTTTCAAGTTGTTGAGTTCTTGCTCATGCAGGTACGGCTGTTGCTCGTCTTGCTGACGTTGATAATCCGTGACAGCCTCTGGCAGTTGAGAATGACCAGGCTCTAACGCAGGTTGTGGCATGGGGTCAGATTGAAGACTCATGGGGGGAATAGCGTCTGGGGTGTTCATTTCATCTAAATTTTCTGCCGCATCTGGTGCCGAAAAAACAACCAGTGGCAGCGCCATCAACAACAAGGCAAGTTTTGTGTTCATAAGTGGCACTCCGATAACGAGGTTTATCACCGATCACATACGGTATAGTTCTCTGTACACGCTAACGGTGTGCCACTTTTAAGCTTATCTTTTATGACCAGTGAAAATCGCGTTATTCCGCTTCACCACTGGCAATTTGCTCCAACTCCACCAGATGGGCTTTCGTCTGTTGTAGCTGATACATCTGCCAATATCGCCCCTTGTTAGCCAGCAACTGCTGATGGCTACCCTGCTCTTCGACATGCCCGCGATGCAGCACCAGAATCTTATCTGCATCGGCAATGGTCGAGAGTCGGTGCGCAATCACAACAATGGTCATGGTATGACGAAGGGACGACAACGCGCGCTGCACCCGCTCTTCCGTCCCCGAATCAATGTTCGCTGTGGCCTCATCCAAGATCAAAATACGTGGACGTTCCACCAGCACACGCGCAAGCGCCAACAACTGTTTTTGACCCGCGGACAAAGTGACATCGCCGGTACCAATCGGCGTATCAAGCTTGGTAGGAAGATGCTGAACATAATCCGCCAAATCGACTTGCTCCAGCGCCTGCCAAATATGGTCATCAGATATCTTGCGCCCTAGCGTAACGTTTTCACGAAACGTGGCTGACAACACATGCGGGTCTTGCTGCACCATGGCAATGCCTGTGCGCATCGCGTTTTGCGTGAGCGATGAAATAGCCCGACCACCGAGTTTTAACTCGCCCGCTTGCAAAGGGTAAAAACCCATCATCAGCGACGCTAATGTGCTCTTTCCGCTGCCCGTGTGTCCGACCAGCGCGAGGAACCCACCTTCTTTGACCGACGCATTGATGTCAGTCAGCACCGGCGTTCTGCCGTCGTAGCTAAAAGTGAGATTGGAAATCTCGATGTCGCCATTTTCAATCGGCGCATCATCGCTGCCGTATTGATTCGGTTTAGCGTCCATCAATTCAAACAATCGCTCGCCGGCCATGATCGCTTGCTGCAACAGCGACAAACGCTGCATCAGTTCAATCAAGGGTTCTGTCACGCGTCCGAGGTAACTGATAAAGGCATACAGCACGCCGACACCAATCACTTCACTTCCCTGCCAGCCAAAAATCGCGGTCAATGAGATCAGTGCGATACCGGACATGAGATCAATCAGTGGACGCAGAAAGATGCCGTTCACTTTGACGATCTTCACTTCTGTGGTCAGGTGTTGATCGGTTAGCGACGCAAAACGCTCCGAGAATCGCTGCTCTTGCCCCATTAACTGGATCAAGCTCATGCCCTGAATCGACTCGCTCATCACGCTGTTAATGTCGGTGAGTAGATCGCGAGAATCTCGATACGCAGGCGTAGAACGATGCTGGTAGTAGTACATCACAAACACCACGGACGGCAGCAAAATTGCGACAACAAGGGTCAGCGTTGGACTAAGCAGGTACATGGCAATCAACATGGCGGTGATAAGCGCCACACTGTTCAAAAAGCTGGCAATAACCTGCACGTACAACTCTTTGAGTGATTCTGTGTCGTTCGTCACCCGAGAGACAAGTTTACCCGCAGGCACGTAATCAAACGCAGATAGAGGCTGATTAATGATGCTGGCATACACCTTCTTGCGAATGGTCTGCACGATGCCAATCGCAATGCGACTAAAGCGCAGGCCATAGCTGTAGTGCAGCGCAGCAGAAAGCACGGTCGCCGAGATGTACCCGATCGCCAGCCCCCACAACACCATGGGCGGGAAATACGATTTCGCCAGGTAATCATCAAGGAAAATGCGTATCAACCAAGGGCCACTGACATCCGCAACCGCGGCAACCAGCAACAATGCGGCGGCAATCGCGAAGCCTTTTTTGTCATCCAGCAAGTAACGCAGCAATCGCGCTAAGACGTCACGTTTACTCATAGCGACGCCTCCAGCGCTTGTTCGAGTTGCTGGTAATGCTGCATTTCTGCGTACCATCCGTTAGCTGCCACCAGCGTATTATGTGTGCCGCGCTCTTCGACATGCCCTTTTTGCAACACGATGATCTC
Source organism: Enterovibrio sp. FF113 (assembly GCF_041439165.1). Lineage (NCBI taxonomy): Bacteria > Pseudomonadati > Pseudomonadota > Gammaproteobacteria > Vibrionales > Vibrionaceae > Enterovibrio > Enterovibrio sp. FF113. Next base: position 116,608 of record NZ_JBGONO010000007.1, read on the forward strand.
ATCGGCCGCTTCCAGTGCTGAAAGTCGGTGCGCAATCACCACCGTGGTTTGGTGCTGTGCGCGGTCGTGAAGGTTTTTCAGAATATGGTGCTCAGTGCGACCATCAACGGCTGACAAGGCATCATCCAATACCAGAATCTCCGCATCGAGTAACAAAGCACGTGCAATCGAAATGCGCTGTTTTTGACCGCCAGATAGCGTAATGCCTTTCTCGCCGACGAGGGTTTCATAGCCTTCGCGGAACTGGAGAATGTCGTCATCGATACATGCGAGTTTGGCCGCGGCGCGTATCTGCTCGTGTGTCGCGTCCGGTCTGCCCAGCGCGATGTTTTCCGCAATGGAACGCGAGAACAAAAATGGCGTTTGGGTGACCACGGCCAATTTGCTGCGCCACTCGCCGATCTTAAATTCTTTCAAACTGACGCCGCCATATTTCACGGCGCCTTGAACCGGATCTTCAAAACGCAGCATCAAGGAAAGCAGGGTCGATTTTCCGCTGCCAACGGGGCCAGCAATGCCGAGCATTTTCCCCGCCGGAAGCTCGATAGCAATATCGCGCAATGCGGGAATATCATGACCACGCCAAGTAAATTGATCGAGGGTAATGGCAAGCGTCTGCGGATTTTCCGGTAACGGCATCTCACCGTCTTGAAGCTCTGAGGTTTCATCCAACACTTCTTTGATACGCTTCCACGCTGCCGCACCACGTTCGATGATGTTAAATAGCCACGCAACCGCCAACATTGGCCAAATCATCAAGCCTTGATACAAGGTGAATGCCGTCAGCTCACCGAGCGTCAGCGTGCCATTGGCGACCATATAACCGCCGCCTGTGATAGAGCAGAAGAACGAGGTGCCGATGGTGACGAAAATCACCGGATCGAACATGGCATCGACTTTCGCCACCGCCATGTTTTTCTCGCCCGTGTCATCGGCGACCTTGTTAAAACGCGCAATTTGCTGAGATTCCAAGCCAAACGCGCGGATCATGCGAATGCCATTGAGCGACGATTGGGTTTCATCAGACAGATCAGAAAACGCGGCTTGTGATGCGGAGAAACGATGATGCAACTGCGTGCCAAATCGGTTCACCATAAACGCCATAACAGGCATAGGCGCAAGCGCCAAAAGAGTCAGCTCCCAGCTAATGGTCGTGGTCATCACGATCAGCACGGCCAAGCCTGTGATCACCGAGTCCGCCAACGTGAGCACACCTTCACCTGCGGTCATCACCACCGCTTTCACATCATTGGTGGAACGCGCCATGAGATCGCCAGTGCGATAGCGTTCAAAGAAGCGAGGCGAATGGGTAGTGAAATGGCGATATAACTTATCGCGCAGCACAGTGCCAAGCCCCGCCGCTGCACCAAATAACCAGACTCGCCAGATAATACGTAGCGCATAGACAACAAACCAAAGCAGCACGATAGCGCCAAGCGCCATCAGCATATGCTCTCGGGTAATGTCGCCTGCCATGACGCCGTCCACCAACCAACCGATCGCTTTTGGTGGGATCAGTTCAAACGTCGCGACGAAAACAAATATGACAATGGCACCGACATAGCGCTTCCACGCCTGTCGAAAATACCAACCTAGCTCGACGAAAATGCGCATTCATCCTCCTGTGCGCGATGACTTTTAGTTCTAATAATTTTTATATTTTTATCAGGTGAAACATCTAACAAGATGAGGCATCAAAGAGGCAATGCCGTGGTGTACTTCAGCGGTTCCATCGCAAAGGTTGAGGTCACATTGGTCAGACCCTCTAAGCTGTTCACCAGCTTTTTGTAAAACTGATCATAAGCTGCCATGTCTGCCACTTGTACCTTCATCATGTAGTCGTATTCCCCCGCCATGCGGTAGCACTCCATCACTTCTGGAAATGGCGTCACCGCATCCACAAACTTGCGATACCAGCTCTCTGAATGATCGGCAGTTTTTATGTGTACAAATGCCGTGAACGACAACCCAAGCGCTTGAGGATCTAACAGCGCCACGCGCTTTCGCAACACGCCACATTCTTCAAGGCGCTTTAACCGCTTCCAACAGGGCGTAGTAGTGAGGTTGACCTTCTCGGCCAAATCAGACAGCGATAGCGACGCATCACGTTGCAACCAATCCAAGAGTTGACGATCAATATTATCTAAGGAAATAGCCATTAACGGTTTACCATTTTTGCGCGAAACACGATGAATCATTCCTCCAACTAGCCTATGAGAGAAATTATTCCTACAATTCCGTTTATTTTAGAATTATTTTCCACGCATGGCGATTTATAAACGATAAATGGCAAAACATTACTCTTAACAACCGCTTATAGTTTAGGTATCAACTATGCAGTAAGAGTTTGACCAATGATGACCGACACCGTTAGCACTAACACTTCGTCTCACTGGGTTTGCGAGGCAATTCGTAAAATAGAAGCGGATTTCCAACGTTCAGCGGACACCCACTTGATTAAGCTGGATTTACCCTATTTCAGCGATATTGATATTTACCTCAAAGATGAAAGTACCCATCCAACAGGTAGCCTGAAACACCGCCTTGCACGCTCACTTTTTCTCTACGGTTTGTGTAATGGTTGGATTAAAGAAGGCACCACGGTCATTGAGTCGTCATCTGGCAGCACGGCCATTTCTGAAGCCTACTTCGCCCGCTTGCTTGGCCTCCGCTTTATTGCGGTTGTGCCGTGCACCACGGCGAAAAAGAAAATCGAGCAAATCCAATTCTACGGCGGCGAAGCGCATTTCGTTGATCGTTCTGATGCGATTTATGCTGAATCTCGTCGCTTGGCAAAAGAGTTGAACGGCCATTACATGGATCAGTTCACCTACGCCGAACGCGCAACCGACTGGCGCAGTAACAACAACATCGCTAACAGTATTTTCGGTCAGATGAAGTTCGAGCGTTACCCCGTGCCAAGCTGGATTGTGATGAGCCCAGGCACAGGCGGCACATCGGCAACCATTGGTCGTTTTATTCGCTACCGTTGTCATGAAACCCAACTGCTGGCGGTTGACCCTGAAAACTCGGTATTCCACGAATTCTACAAAACCGGAGATTGTTCCCTGACGCTTGATCGCGGCGGAAAAATCGAAGGCATTGGCCGCCCGCGCGTTGAGCCGAGCTTTATTCCCGGCGTGATTGATCGCATGGAAACCATTGCTGACGCAGACAGTGTGGCAACCGTTCACTGGCTGGAAGGGATTTTGGGCCGCAAAGCAGGCGCATCCACAGGCACTAACCTGTTCGGCGCGTTGAAACTGGCTGAAGAGATGCAAGCGCGCGGCGAGAAAGGCTCAATCGTCACCCTGTTGTGCGACAGCGGCGATCGCTATCTTGATACCTATTTCGATGAAGCATGGGTAGAAGCCAATATCGGTGATGTTGCGCCAACGCTGGCGTATTTGCAGAAGTTTGGCGGGTAATACCCACCTCACTTCTATTCGAAAGGCGCACATTGATGCGCCTTTTTTAATGCATACTGAGTTGATTTATGAAAATCATCACAAGTCTAAAAGCCGCATAGAGCTCCTCACCCTTCTGCGCTAAACTCCGCACCTAAGAAACTATCTACAAACGGTTAAAGGTTTACCCATGAAAAAAGCGGTTGTCGTCTTTAGTGGCGGTCAGGATTCAACAACCTGCCTGATTCAGGCGCTGTCTGAATTTGACGAAGTGCATTGTATTACCTTCGATTATGGTCAACGCCACAAGCAAGAAATTGAAGTGGCTCGTGATGTGGCTGAAACGCTCGGCGCGACATCACACAAGGTCATGGATGTCGGTCTGCTGAATGAGTTGGCGATAAGCTCGCTGACCCGTGACAACATTCCTGTTTCACACGAACTGCAAGAAAACGGCCTACCAAACTCATTTGTACCGGGTCGTAATATTTTATTCCTGACACTGGCAGGGATTTACGCGTATCAGTTGGGCGCACAAACCGTGATCACGGGTGTGTGTGAGACCGATTTCTCTGGCTACCCAGATTGTCGCAATGATTTTGTTCAGGCAATGAACAAGTCATTGGTGCTGGGAATGGATCGTGAACTGGAAATTCGAACGCCTTTGATGTGGCTAAACAAAGCGGAAACCTGGGCGCTGGCAGACAAGTTCAGTAACCTTGAGTATGTTCGCGATAACACCCTAACTTGCTACAACGGCGTGATTGGCAAAGGCTGTGGCGATTGCCCTGCCTGTGATTTGCGCCAAAAAGGGCTAGATAGCTATCTTGATGACAAAGATGCAGTGATGGCATCGTTGAACGAAAAAGCCTAACTTCGCTTTCAAGCTCTAAAAGTCAGGCAAACCAGAAAACAAGGCAGCACAGTCTGCCTTTTTTATCATTTAATGAAAGTTATTCCTGCATCTCCGGTTTCTATTGATAGCGAAATTCAAAGGAGGATGCATGTATCTTGCAGTAAGTGGCACCTGTTACTGGTGTATGGAAGCGGTATTCAGTTCATTACGCGGTGTTTCCAACGTTGAGCAAGGCTTTGTGGCATCGAAGCAAGGCAAATACGTGGAAGCGGCATTTTTTGCCTTCGATGAAAAAACTGTATCTTTAGAAGATATCGCCCGCGTGCACCTTTCTACACACTCTTGCACCTCAAACCACAGTGCAAGAGAGAAATACCCAAGCGCAATGTATGCAATAGACAAACAACAGCATGCTGCTGTGGCCAACGCGATTGCTATCGCTGCATCTGATTTTGATGCGCCTGTCATGACATCAGCGAAGCCGTTTGTCGCGTTTTATCCCAACCCCTCTGCGGTACAAAACTACTTTTGGCGTCAACCTGACAAACCGTTTTGTGATTCGAAAATTCTGCCAAAACTAAAAACACTGGCGATAACATTCCCAAGGCTGGTTAAACCGTCTGCCGTGCAATACCTTCGCGAAACCGTTTATGGCGCAGAACGGGCGTAAAAAAAGCACCAATTGGCGCTTTTTTCTTTTTCTTTCACTCTGCGTAAGCATTTACATCAGCTTACTTGTCGGCTTTTGCATCCTGACGTTTCTTAAATGCCACCATTTGCTCATCCGTAGCTGGCAGTTGGTGGTTTGCTTTCCACTCGCTGTAAGACATGCCGTAAACTCGCTCACGGGCTTCGTCGTCACTTACGTCAATGCCTTTGCTATCGGCTTCTGCTTTGTACCACTTGCTCAGGCAGTTACGACAAAAATCCGCCAGAATCATTAGGTCGATATTCTGAACATCTTTGTTGTTGTCCAGATGCGATAGGAAGCGACGGAACGTGGCGGCATCCAGTTGATCTTGTTGTTCTTGCGTCAATTTATCAGACATGACTTTTTTCCCGTTGATGCTTATTGAATTCGTTATCGTTCAACCTTACCAATGCTCAGCACGGAAAACCAAATAAAAAAATGCCAGCCTCTTAGCAAGGCTGGCATTTTTATTGTGCGGTCTCAGACAATTAGCGCGCGTCGAATTCGCCATGTGCCGCGCGATGCGGCTTGGCAGCTTCAAGCTCGGCATTCAACTGCGCTTCAACATAACCCGGAGAATGGGTTTTGACTGAAAGCAGACGATACATAGCCGGAATAACGAACAAGGTCACCGCTGTTGCGAACGTCATGCCCGCAAAAATCACCGTACCCACGGCAACACGGCTTTCATAGCCTGCGCCCGTCGAAATAATCAACGGAATCGCACCAATGATCGTGGTGAATGCCGTCATCATAATTGGGCGCAGACGACGCACAGACGCATCAACAATCGCTTGTTCAAACAGCACACCACGGTCACGAAGCTGGTTGGCGAACTCCACGATCAAGATACCGTTTTTGGTCACCATACCAATCAACATGATCATGCCAATTTGTGAGTAGATATTGAGCCCTTGATTGGTCAGCCATAGACCAGCAAAGCCACCGAAAATCCCCATTGGAACAGTCAGCATGACCACCAGCGGATTCACGAAGCTTTCAAACTGAGCGGCAAGCACCAAATAAGCCACCAGCAACGCCAAGCTAAACACAATCAAGATGCTGCTTTGGTTGTCTTTAAACTCTGCGGACTCACCTGAATAACTGACAGAAATATCGGCTGGCAGCAATTCGATGGCTTTGGCATCCAGAAAATCAAGTGCATCGCCTAAGGTGTAACCGTCACCCAAGTTGGCTTTCAGAGTGATGGCTTTTTGCTTATTGAAGTGACGCAATGTCTGCGCGGACGCCACTTCTTCCACTTCTGCTAGCGTATCCAAACTCACCAGATCGCCATTGCGGGTGCGCATGTAAATCTGGCTGATATCATCTTTGCTGTTGAAGCGCGATTCATCACCACGAAGATACACATCGAACTCTTCACCACGATCCACAAACGTGGTCTCAGTGCGTCCGCCCAACATGACTTCCATGGTGTTAGACACTTCATCGACACTGATACCCAGCTCTGCCGCACGTTGACGGTCAATTTTCACAACAAGCTCTGGCGTGGTTTCTGCGTAATCGAGATCCACCCCTTGCAGCATTGGGCTGTTATTGGCTTCGTCCACGAGCAATTGTGCCCACTTGTTGAGTTCTTGATAATCAGGACCACCAAGCACCAATTGCACAGGCTCGCTTGACCCCCCACGGAAACCCGGCATAAAGGCGCGCACGAAAATATCAGGAATACCGGCTAAGGCTTGGCGAACACGGCCTAGGGCTTGGCCTGCGGTTTCGTCTCGGTTGTCCCAGTCTTCCAACTGCATGATCACAAAGCCTGTTTGATCGCCGGCCATGCCGCCAAATGCTGGTGCTTGCAAACTGATAGATGTCAGCAGGCCTTCTTCCACCAATGGCATCAGGCGTCGCTCAACTTCTTCCATGTTGCCAACCATACGGTTGTACGCTGTGCCTTCTGCGCCTTTAACAAAGGCCATCAGCACGCCGCGATCTTCTTGCGGCACGAGCTGTGCTGGCAAGTTTTTCATCAAAAAGGCGCTACCACCAATACAGGCAATAATCACCAGCGGCGCGACGAATCGCGCGGCAACAGCAACGGTTACCATGCTGCGATATCCATTTTCGAATTTCTCGAAGAAGTTATCGACCATGCGATTGAACGCGCCACGCTTCACGTTGGCTTTGAGGATTTTACTGCCCAGCACTGGCGTTAGTGTTAATGCCACGATAGAGGAGAAAATCACAGACATCGCGAGCAGTACGGAGAACTCGGTAAACAGTTTTCCGACCATGCCATCCATAAAGGAGATCGGCAGGAACACCATCACCAGTACAGCCGTTGTCGCCACGACCGCAAAGCCCACTTCTCGCGTGCCGTTGAAGGCTGCCACCAACGGCGTTTCGCCTTTTTCGATATGGTGGAACATGTTCTCGACCACCACGATGGCGTCATCAACCACCAGACCAATGGAAAGAATAAGCGCCATCAAGGTCAGTAGGTTGATAGAGAAACCAAAGAAGTACGCGGCAATAAATGCAGAGATCAGCGACACAGGTACTGTGATCGCAGGGATCAATGTCGCGCGAACCTGCCCAATGAAGATATACAGCACTAGCACTACCAGTGCCCCTGTTACAAACAGAGTGCTGTAAACCTCATCAATGGAACGCTCGATAAAGATAGTCGAGTCATAGTCTACCCAAAGGCTTGCCCCTGCGGGCAGGAACTGCTGGAACTCGTCAACCAGCGCTCGCACGCCGACAGCGACATCCAACGGGTTCGCATCAGATTGCGGTACGATCCCTAAGCTGAGGTTGTTGATGCCGTTGTTTTTGTATGTGGCATTTTCGTTTTGGGAGCCAATATAAACGTCAGCCACATCTTTTAGATAAATCGGGCTGCCATCTTGTGCTGTGCGGACCACCAGATACTGAAAATCTTCTGGTGTTTGATACAAACGCTCGGTACGTACCGTCATCTTGGTGATGTCGTTACGAATTTCACCACCTGGACTTTCGAGGTTTTCACGACGAAGTGTTGAGGTAATGTCTTCCGTGGTGACACCGCGACCCGCCATCAAAACAGGGTCGAGACGCACGTACATGACTTTGTACAATGCACCATATAGCTCAACAGAACTCACACCAGATAGCAGGCTGAATTTATCTTCCAGCACGCGCTGTGCGTATTCTGTCAGCTGTGTTCTGTCCATTTCAGGCGAAGCAAGGTTGATGTAGATTGACGCTTCACCCGAGCCGTTGGATTTGGACACGACCGGTTCATCAGCTTCGTCAGGGAGACCACGTTGTGCTCGCGCGACGGCGTCACGCACATCACTCACGCCTTCTGTTAAATCCCAGTCGATATCAAATTCAACCGTGATACGAGACATGCCGTTACGGCTGACAGAGGTAATTTCCTCAATGCCACTGATACCAGAAAGCTCATCTTCCAATACCTGGGTGATCTGACTTTCCATGATGCTGGCTGACGCCCCCGCATAACGGGTCATCACCGACACCACAGGGCTGTCGATATCTGGGTATTCGCGTACAGAAAGATTACTAAAAGAAACGATACCGAAAACACACAGCAGCAGGCTCAGTACAATCGCGACAACCGGTCGCTTAACAGAGACATCCGAGAGCCACATTTATTCGCCCTCGTTTTTCGCGGCTTTGGCTGCGGTCAGATCGTTAACTTTAGTGCCATCACGCATGCTCACGAGACCTTGCACCACGATGCGGTCACCAAGTTCAAGGCCGCTTTCGACGGTGACTTTGTTTTCAACGCGCGCGCCCAACTTCACTTCGGTGCGATGCGCAATACCTTGGTCATCGACCAGATAAACAAAGCGTTTCGTGCCAGAGTATTCGATCGCTTGAACCGGAATCACTGTGGTCACCTGCGGAGCAAAGCCCAGCGTGGCTTCCATCATCATCCCTGGGCGCAGCAAACGATCACCGTTATCAATGTCGATACGCGCACGCAGGTTAAGCGTGTCGTTGTTTATGCGTGAATCGACAGCCGTTAGTTCCCCATCAAAGGTTTTGTCTTTCCACGCTTTGGTACGAGCAGTCACGTTAATGTCTTTGCTCAGTTCACTCAGGTATTGCTCAGGCACGTTGATGTCTAATTGCATCAAGGCCAGATCATCCAGGTTCAGAAGCGCTTCGCCCGCAGATACCAGTTGGCCACGGGTGATATCCACCAAGCCCACAGTGCCCGCGAACGGCGCTTTGATGTGAAGGTCATCCAGATCGGCTTGTGCCGCATCCAGACGCGCTCTAGCGATGTCGACACTTGACTGTTGGGCATCGAGTTCAGTTTTGGTTAAAGCGCCGCGCTTGTGCAGTTTGGCAAACTCACCCAATTTGCGCATTTCGTCTTTATGGAAGGCTTGCGCTTCGGCTACTGACGCTTGTGCCTTGGCCGTTTCTAATGTCAGTAGTGGCGTGCCTTCTTTGACTTGTTGACCCGCGCGAACATGAATCGCATCAATTTTACCGCCAACCTCAGGGGAGATGATCACAGAGTTTTCAGATTTGAGGTTACCAATCAACGATAGGTTGCGTGCAACGGGATATTCTTCTACCTGCGCGGTCGCAACGGCAATCGCCGCACGAGCAGGATGCCCAGAGGGGCTATCTGCCGCTTCTGTTTTACTTTGCCAAGCGAAGTAGCTCACGCCGCCAAGGACAATGGCAGCAGTGAAAAGGAGTTTGTTTTTCATTTTATTAACCGTAAATAACAACTCGCCATAGTCTACTCTATGCCTATCTTGCGTGCGGTAAAGAAATGTAAATCCGAGAAAAGTTTACGCCAATCACGCAAAATCCCCCAAATTGCTCCAACACGGCGTATCAACGCCGAAAAAACCAGCAAACGCGCGTTGTTTTCGTTAAAAAGGCTTTACAGCTTCCCTTCGTTTGATAATATGCGCCCCGCACTTGTGGTGGGATTCCCGAGTGGCCAAAGGGATCAGACTGTAAATCTGACGGCTCCGC
>NZ_JBGONO010000007.1:126632-156707 GCF_041439165.1 Enterovibrio sp. FF113
ACTGTAAATCTGACGGCTCCGCCTTCGAAGGTTCGAATCCTTCTCCCACCACCATCATTTAAAAAGCCAGCTCATTGAGCTGGCTTTTTTCGTTTGTACTTGATGGCTGCACTTCTTGATTGACCGCCGCATTGCGCTATTTACCGATGACGCCTCTGCCATGAGGCGCCCACAAATCCTGCTCTGGCCCTTTAGGCACAATACGTGTCGGATTGATGTTAGCGTGACTGAAATAGTAGTGACGCTTGATATGATGCATGTTGACCGTGTCTGCCACCCCTTCCACTTGGTACAGCTCTTTCATATAACCAAACAAGTTAGGATACTGAGCGATCTGCTGATGGTTGCATTTAAAGTGACTCACATACACAGGATCAAAACGAACCAGTGTGGTGAATAAGCGCCAATCTGCTTCGGTGATATGATCGCCTGCCAGATATCGATGGCTCGCCAAATGTGCATCGACTTTATCTAGCGCTGCAAACAAATGATCAAACGCATCTTCGTAGGCTTCTTGCGTGGTGGCAAACCCGCTGCGATAAACGCCGTTATTGATATGTGGGTAGATATAATCGTTCCACTCATCAATCGTGCCACGAAGTGCTTCTGGGTAGTCATCGTCAGTATTGCCTGTTAGCTCGTTAAACGCCGAATTAAACATGCGGATGATTTCTGACGATTCGTTACTGACAATGGTTTGGGTTTTCTTGTCCCAAAGAACGGGGACAGTCACGCGTCCAGTGTAAAACGATTTTGCCTTGGTGTAGATTTGATGCATGAAGTTGAAGCCGAACAATGGCTCAGGTGAATCAAACACCCACCCGCTTTCAAGCATATCCGGGCTGACTATGGACACATCAATGTGTGGTTCAAGGCCTTTCAGTTTGCGGAAGATCAAGGTGCGATGTGCCCAAGGACAGGCTAACGACACGTAAAGGTGATAACGACCTGATTCGGCTTTGAAGCCTGACTCGCCCGTTGGCCCCGCTTCGCCGTCCGGCGTTACCCAAGATCGGAAACCCGCATCTTCACGGACGAATTTTCCGTTGGACGCTTTTGTGTCGTACCACACGTCATGCCAGACACCTTCAACTAACTTTCCCATCATCTCTCTCCTCAACTCATCTGCAATCAGTGTATTAAGCAAACGCAACAATGTCGGTAGCAGGAAGTTGGCAGACTTATTCGAAAAAACTGAACATCAGAAAAAAGCCCCTCGAATGAGGGGCTTAATTTAGAAAGCGTGTGGATAAAAACGGATTAAGTACGACCACCCAGCATGCTGATGTTAAAGGTCACCTTTTTTGCCGCGCTACCGTCTGGGTACATTTCATTGATTTCAATTTCATCATCATTAATGACAAATCGTATTGTCGGATCTTGAGCCTGATCTCGCCATCGTCCCTCATTTTGAGCCCAAATCGCGCGCTTCTTGTTTACTTTACAGCGCACATGCCACTTATTGTTATCATCAGGTCGTGGATAGGAAATGTAGAAAACATCGAGCCCCGTTTCTTCTTCCTTAACAACCTTGTCCGTCATCATCATGGTTGGGCTTTTTCCCTTGATGACAGCTAGGCTCGCCTTGCAAATCTGCTCTGTGGTGAAATCACCGTACTCGCTGCACCCTGCAACGAGAATAAGAGCCGATGAGACCATCGCTGTTTTTATCAGCATGCACATTTTCATTTAATGACCTCTCACCATGGGTATAAGACAAACAACACCTTGATTGCCAATAATATTGTTTTACTACAGCATAGTTGCAAATGTAAGACTCTGCGTTATGACGCATTGGATTGTGTTTTTTCCAAGGCGCTTTACACAACCACTCTGAACCATAATCAGTTACAATACGCTGCGCTCAACGTATTTCACCAAATAAAGAGTAGAACAAAGACATGAAAGTCATCTCATTTAATATCAATGGCCTACGAGCACGTCTTCACCAACTTCAAGCACTGATCGAGAAACATCAACCTGATGTGATTGGCTTGCAAGAAATCAAAGTTCACGACGAAGCCTTCCCTCTCGAAGATGTCGAAGCTATGGGTTACAAGGTCTATTTTCACGGTCAAAAAGCACACTATGGCGTGGCCATGCTGTGTAAAGAAGAACCCATCAAGGTCCAAAAAGGATTCCCGACTGACGAAGAAGATGCCCAGCGCCGAATGATTATGGCCACCTTCAAACAGGCCGATGGCAGTGAAGTGACGGTACTCAACGGTTACTTCCCGCAGGGTGAAAACATTGCGCACGAAACCAAGTACCCTGCAAAGATAAAATTTTACAGCGACTTGATGACTTACCTCAATGACGCGCACACCAACGAAGAAAACGTGATCGTGATGGGCGACATCAATATCAGCCCAATGGATTTAGATATCGGCATTGGCGAAGTGAACCGCAAGCGCTGGTTGAAAACTGGCAAATGTTCGTTCCAGCCAGAAGAACGTGAAATGCTGGCAACACTGATGAACTGGGGCTTTGTGGATACCTTCCGCCAGCAGTTCCCAGATGCCGACGACAAGTACTCATGGTTCGATTACCGCTCACGTGGCTTTGACGACAACCGTGGCCTACGCATTGATGTGGTTCTTGCAACCCCCTCTCTCGCGGCGAAATGCGTAGATACTGGCATTGATTACGAGCTTCGAGGCATTGAGAAGCCGTCCGATCACGCGCCAATTTGGGCAACCTTCGAGTAAGCGCGGAAGAGAAAGTCCTAGGAAGAGCAGGTCCTAGATCCTAAGGAAGAGCATTAGGTTACAACGCCCACAAAAAAACCGCCGATATATGGCGGTTTCTTTTTTGCTTTGGGATTTTGTTCTTTTGCTCTTCCTAGGCCCTGCTCTTAGCTTTCCAACGGTCTCAAATGCCTATGCCAGCGATGCTCTAGTCGCTTAAAGCCATAAACAATGCTGAACGTTAAGCACAGATAAATAGCCGCGACAAACAAGAACGCATCAAACGGTGCGTAGAAACGTGCGTAGATGTCTCTTGCTGCGCCTGTCAGGTCAATAATGGTGACGACGGATGCAATCGAACTGGCATGTAGCATGAAGATAACTTCGTTGCTGTAAGCCGGCAATGCACGACGAAATGAAGACGGCAAAATAATGCGACGAAGAATCGTAAAGCGCGACATGCCATACGCCTTGCCCGCTTCAATTTCACCATTCGGCGTCGCCATCATGGCGCCACGCAAAATCTCAGTCGTATAAGCCGCGGTATTCAGCACGAAAGCAAATAAGCATGGGTAGAACGCATCTTCAACAATCGCCCAAAACATGGACTGTTGAATGCCTTCAATTTTCGCCACACCATAGTAAATCAGATAAAGCTGGATCAAGAGTGGCGTTCCACGGAACACATACACATAAATCCAAACGGGACGGTTAATCCATGGGTTCTTTGACGTTCTTGCGACAGCCAACGGCACAGACAAAATAAGGCCGAGGATCAGTGACAGTACCACTAACTGAACCGTAGTGGTTAAGCCACTCCAGTAATGGACAATGGTCGTTGAGGTGAAAATCTCGTTTTGATCGAGAAAAGCATACAGTGATTCTAACATTCCGACTCTCCTTAGCCTCTTACCACACCAGCACTGAATTTACGTTCCAGTCTTTTAAGGCCTAGCTCAGAAACGGACGTGATCATCAGGTAGACAATCGCTACCGGAATAAAGAATTTAAACGGTTCGTTCACCGCGCCCGCGGCTTCTTTTGCCAAGCGCGTCATATCAGCCAAGCCAATCACGGAAACCAGCGCTGTGGTTTTCACCAAAACCAACCAGTTGTTGCCGATACCCGGCAGAGCGTGACGCATCATTTGCGGGAACATAATGCGACGAAACACCATCCAGTCACTCATGCCGTAAGCGGTGCCCGCTTCAAGTTGACCTCGATCAACCGCGAGAAACGCGCCACGAAAGGTTTCAGCCATGTATGCGCCGAATATAAAGCCGATGGTCGAAACGCCTGCGGTGAATTCATCGACGTTAAAGAAAACATCATATTCGTAGGTGTCATAGAGCCAGTCAGAAAAGTTGTTGAGCATGATCTGAACGCCGAAGAAGATCAGCAGCATCAGTACCAGGTCAGGCACGCCACGAACAACCGTGGAATACACTGTCGCCACGCCACGCGCGAAGCGGTTTTTGGAGACGCGAGCCATCGCTGTTACCAATCCAAGTAACAAAGCAATAATCGCTGAAAGCACCGCCAATTCGACGGTCAGAATAGCGCCCATAAATATGGAAGGGCCATAACCATGCAGATCTAACATCCTTTACCTCCTGCACGTAAAAAAACCGACGTCGATTGTCATCGGTCGCAAGGGAGCATATCCGGCGCCCTTTGGAACGCTCTGTATATCGTTAGCTCTGTCCGTTAACGGTATACAGGGTGTTGCTCTAACTTGAGGGCAGCATTCAACACTGAATACTCACCCTCAAGGACGATCAATTACATTTTGATGTCGTACTTAAAGTACTTGTTCATGATCTCATCATATGTACCGTTTGCTTTTACTTCAGCCAACGATGCATTGAAGATCTCAACCAAGCCTTTGTCGCGCTGACGGAACGCTGCAGCAACACCATTACCGAGTTGAATATTCTCACCAACGGTTTTGAAGTTAGCACCATCAGACGCACCCAAAATCGCAGCTTCACCAACAGGGAAGTCAATCAGTACTACGTCAAGACGACCGCCTTGCAGATCCAAAACCAGATCATCACCGGTTGTGTAGCGCTTGATTTCAGCAGTTTTGCCAAATGTGTCAGTCGCGTGGTTATCTTGGATCGTGCCACGTTGAACACCAATACGCTTACCCGCCAGTGATGCAACATCACTTGGGTTCAAAGTAGACGCTTTGGGTGCGAAGTAGCCACTTGGGGTGTTGTAGTAAGGTTCTGAAAACGCAACTTGCTTCGCACGTTCTTCAGTGATCGACATAGAAGAGAAGATCACGTCGTATTTACGTGCTTTCAAGCCAGGAATGATGCCATCCCACGCTTGCACAACCCAGCTACAGTTTAGTTTTGCGTTTTCACACACTGCATTACCTAGGTCTACTTCAAAACCTGTCAACGTGCCATCGGGTGCTTTGTATTCGAACGGTTCATAAGGTACATCCACAGCGATGCGTACATCTTTCCACTCTTTCGCTTGAACAGCTGTCGCGCCAAGTGCAGCAGTGACTGCTACAGCAACTAACCATTTTTTCATCTTTCTGTCTCCTTATGGATATTTGAACCAGATGGGGATATTCCTTTTCCATCTGTCGAATATGCGTAGCTACGCGTTAATAAATTGAAGAACGTTAGTAAATTGAAGAAATAAATTGTTTTAAACGTTCTGACTCAGGCGAGGTAAAGAGCTTTTCAGGATGCCCCTGCTCTTCTACTCGTCCTTGATGCAAGAACATCACGTGATTGGATACATCGCGAGCAAACGCCATTTCGTGGGTAACCACCAGCATGGTGCGCCCTTCTTCTGCGAGAATTTTCATCACATTGAGTACTTCACCGACCAATTCGGGGTCGAGTGCTGACGTCGGTTCATCAAATAATAGCGCTTCTGGCTCAACAGCGAGTGCGCGAGCTATTGCGGCACGTTGTTGCTGACCGCCTGACAAATGACCGGGGTAATAATCTCGGCGCTCATAAAGGCCAACACGCTGAAGGTAAGCTTCTGCGCGCTCTATGGCTTCAGCTTTCGATACACCAAGAACATGGATAGGGGCTTCGATGACGTTTTCCATGACGGTCATGTGAGACCAGAGGTTGAAACCTTGGAAAACCATGGCGAGGCGAGAGCGAATACGTTGAACTTGTTTTTCACTGACAGGAATGGCGTCACCACCGCGTCCATTCTTCATCTCGATCAGTTCACCATTGACCCAGATTTCTCCGCTGGTCGGCGTTTCAAGTAGGTTGATGCAGCGAAGAAAGGTACTCTTACCTGAACCGGAAGAACCGATAATTGAAATCACATCGCCGCGATGTGCATCCAGTGAAATTCCTTTTAAAACTTCGTGTTGACCGAACGTTTTATGTAGGTCTTTAATCTGCAGCGCTACTGCTTCCGTCATGCGCTTGACTCCTGTCATTCTGTTAGCACGTCGCTTTTCGTTGAATCTAGTTCTCAGCCGCATAAACACTGAGTTCAAACGTGATTTGAACTCAGTAATAATGACCAAAATAGTGAAGCTCGGCGATTCAATTGACAATCCTGTAATTTTCACCCGTGCTACAACACAATTCACTGCTTAAGCTCGTTTCTGTGAAAATAACACCCATCAGTTCCAACAGCAACAATTTGTTAACCTTTAAGTGGGTAAAAAATAAGTCATTTTAAATGCATAAATAAACAGAGTGAATAATTGCAATGCCATCGATTTCATTGATGGTTAGTTAAGGTTAGTGTAGGGTGTGTTTTGAGACAATACTCTTATATTTCAATATCGAGAGACATATGCTTTCCCGCTTGCTGACACTGTGTTTCGCGCTTGTCTCTTTTGCAGGTATCGCCGCGACTCACACACTAACGATCATCCCCGAGCTATCAAACGGTTTCGTGCGTAACTACAACCCTTTTCGCCCCGATAAACTGGCGACGACGCGGGATTTCATCTTTGAACCTTTGATGGTATTCGAAGACGATGTCACTCACTATCGCTTGGCCAAAAGCTACGCCCTGTCGCCTGACTTAAAGGGGATTACATTGACCCTAAGAGACGGTATTCAGTGGTCTGATGGTGTTTCCTTCTCTGCGGATGATGTTGTCTTCAGTTTGTCACTGCTCAAAAACGAACCAGAACTGGATTACAATTCACTCGGCGAGTGGATCGAACGTGTCGAAAAACGTGGTGAAAATGAGGTATACGTCTCGTTAACTCGCCCAAACGCGCAAATTGCGCTGCGTCTGCAAGAGGCGATTATCGTTCCGGAGCACCAATGGAAGGATATTAGGGACAAACGCTATTACCTCAATGCCATGCCTGTGGGTAGTGGCCCTTTTACCGATATTCGTGCATTTAGCAGTAACAACGTCGTGCAGTGCCGCAATCCCAATTATTGGCAACAAGATGCGCTTAAGATCGACTGTATTCGGTATCCATTGGTGCGTACCAATGACGAACTGATCTCTCGCTTAAGTAATGGTGAGTTTGATTGGGCAAGTGCGTTTATTCCTGATATTGAGCGAAATTACTCGTCGTATTCTCCTGACTATCACTACCACCATAAGCCGTCGACCATTGTCAGCCTGCTTTTTAATTTCAACCACCCCGATCCTGAAACACGCAACGTTATTCAAGATGTCAGATTTCGTCGCGCCATCTCCATGAGTCTAGCGCGCGACCTGATCATCGATATTGCGGTATTTGGTCAAGGCGAAAAGGCGGCATTTGCCAGTGGGTTAGAGTCTAAATTTGACGATTGGATTGTGAACTCAGCGGCAGAACAGCACCTGTACTACATTCGCTTTCACCCAAATACCGCTGCACGTCTTCTTGATGAAATGGGCCTCAAAGACACCAATGACGATGGATTTCGTGAGCTGCCCTCTGGCGCCCCACTCTCACTGAGTCTTATCGCACCATCAGGTTGGAGTGACTTCACCTCTGCCGCCAATATCACGGCAGAAATGTTGAATGCCATTGGTATAAAAATCGATAGCCAAGCACTGCCTTTTTCAAAATACACGGAGCAAATGGCAGAAGCCCGTTATGACATGAGCATAACGAACTACTTTTCAGGCATGACGCCTTTTCGCTATCTCAATTCTGCGTTCAACAGTCGCTACCAAACGCCGTTAGACCCCCGCTTTGCGCAGCACTACTTTCGTGATGAAGAAATCAACCAACTGCTCGATGCATTTTTGCTCGAAACCACGCAAGAAGGGCAACGAAAAGTGATTAACCGCCTCCACTTGCTCATCTCAGAACAACAGGTGACCGTGCCTCTTTATTACAAGTTGGAGACGGTGGAATTTACAAAAAACCGATTTAAAGGGTGGCGCAGACATGCCGATGGTACACCCAACGTTCCACCTATTTGGTACACAGAAAGGCTGCGTCTGATTCAGCTATTGGCACTCGAACCAGTTGACGGCGAGTAGCGAGCTACTCCGTCGTTGACTCGTTCGTCATTAAATCTAACGTTTTTAGCCAAACATCAGCGTCGCTTGCGGGGTCAAGTTCTCGCAGGGTTTCATACGCCGAACGAGCCAATGACAATTGGTTGGATTTCATCGCGCTATAGCCCAGAATTTCCCATAAAAAGGCATCTCGATACCCTCCCATATCAATCGCCTGTTGCGACAACATGGCAGCATCTGACCAGCGTTGTAGTTCCGAGGCGACACGAGATTGTGCTTTAAGCAGATAAAGTTCCGGCTCTTCTTTATTAAGTACTGACGCCACTTCCCATGCTAATGACCATTGTCCAGCCTGCATGTGATATTGCAATTTACGCCTTAATACGTCTCGACTAGTACCGACCTGCTCTTTTTGAATGCCTTGATTGAGAAAGCCCATCGCTTGCACCGGCTCACCGAGCATGCTGGCAAATTGCGCCATATCGAGATAATCCGCCTCACTCAGCGCTGACCCTTTCTTTTGCTCAGATTTCAAGATTGAAAGTGCCTGACGCACCTCACCCAAACTGGCATAGGCCATGGCTTGTTTTTGCTGCCAACGAAATTCGTCACCAAACTTCTGCTGAATAATTCGCGTTGTATTCACCAAAGCGCGGTGTTGCTTAAGCTGTTCCTCACTGAGCGCTTTGATCTGCCAGATAAACTCAGGCACATCAGCATAACGCGCAATAATCGCGTTGCTTTGTTTTAAGGCTTCACGGTAGTTTTTCTGTGTGAATAAGGCTCGCGTGTATAACTGTGCAACGGGCTGAAACGGCGGAAATTCATCGAGATAGGTACGACCATAGCTGACAGCCATGTCTGACCTATCCCTTTTCATCGACAAAGACACTAATGCACCTAATGTATCCTGTCGCAAACTGGCAGGTAACTTTCGGTACTCAATGGCTTTTGTATATGCAACATAGGCGCGGTCATAATTGCCTTCATGTAAATAGATAAAACCAAGCAGACGTTGATGAAGCGCTTCTTGTTCCTCGTTATCAGCCACAATGGCTTTTGCGAGATCTGCGGCATCACTGAAATTATCTTGAGACAATAACTGTTCAATGCGGTTCAGGTGATTGGAGAAGTCAGGATCGCTGGCCTGTACTGGAAAAATCACACTGAATAGGAGGATGCCGGCGCCAAATAATTTCATATCCCTCAGCCATTAACGATTTGATATCTCGACTATAACGTAATTTGGACAACTGCTGGCTAACTGAGCGTCTATTTTTTGCAAGTACGTAGCAATATTTTGACATTATGAGTATATACTCCCAGCCCCTCTGTGAGATTGAGAACCCCATGAAAACCTATATCCCTGGCAAAGATGCCGCACTGGAAGAGTCGATCAATCGTTTTGAATCCAAGCTAACCGCTGCGGGATTTAACGTTGAACCTGTTTCCTGGCTAAACCCTGTCCCTAACGTTTGGTCTGTTCATATTCGTGACGTTGACGCACCAATGAACTTTACTAACGGCAAAGGTGCCAGCAAAAAAGCCGCGTTAGCGTCTGCGCTGGGGGAATATTTCGAGCGTTTGTCGTGCAACTATTTCTATGCCGATTTCTATCTTGGCAAAGAGATCGCTGACTCTTCGTTTGTTCACTACCCGAACGAGAAATGGTTCCCGCTCACTGACGACGACAGCCTACCAGAAGGTCTGTTAGATCAACCGATGTCTGCGTTCTATGATCCAGACCAAATGCTAACTTGTTCAGATCTCATTGATCTTCAATCGGCCAATGAAGATCGCGGTATCTGCGCATTGCCGTTCGCACGTCAGAAAGATCAACAAACCGTTTATGTACCCATGAACATCATCGGCAACTTGTACGTGTCAAATGGCATGTCAGCAGGTAACACGCAAACAGAAGCGCGCAGCCAAGCATTGTCCGAAGTCTTCGAACGCGCCATTAAAAACCGTATTATTTCGCAGCGTCTGAGCATGCCGGAGATCCCTGCTGAAGTACTGGCTCAATACCCGTCTATTCAAGCGTCTATTGATGCGATGGTTGCCGAAGGCTTCCCTATCGTTGTGTACGACGCGTCCATGGGCGGCAACTACCCCGTTGTTTGCGTCACGCTGTTTAACCCGCATAACGGCACTTGTTTTACGTCATGGGGGGCACACCCTCGCTTCCAAGTGGCACTAGAGCGCACTGTGACAGAGCTATTGCAAGGCCGCAGCCTGAAAGATCTCGATGTGTTCGAAGCGCCATCTTTCCACGATGAAGATGTGGCTGATCACCACAACCTGGAAACGCATTTTATTGATTCATCAGGCACTGTGTCTTGGGACATGTTCAAAGACACGCCAGATTACGCATTTGCAGAATGGAACTTTGAGGGAACCTCGCAAGAAGAAGTGGATTGGCTGCTAGCAAAACTGCACGCTGAAGACGCCGACGCTTATATTGCCGATTACGACCACTTGGGCGTGAACTGCTGCCGCATCATCGTACCGGGCTGGTCTGAAATCTACCCACCGGAAGAAGTGCAGCTTTGCAACAACAACCGTGGCACCGATTTGCGTGATGCTTTAGGCATGCTGCTAGCGACGGAATACAGCGATGACGCCTGTGAATTCTTGTTCGATGTGCTAGAAATGGCGGATTTCGACGACAGCTACATGGTATGTGAGCTGATGGGTATTGCGCCGGACGCAGGCACCATTTGGAAATCACTCACCATTGGCGAACTGAAATGCTTATTGGCATTGGCGATGGGCGATTTGGAATCAACACAAGACTTCGCCGTATGGAGCTTGGATTACAACGCCACGATTTACAGCCAAGAGCGCTCAGTGTTTATGCGCTGTTTGATTGCAAGCCTAGAACTTGCGCAAGACAAAGAGCGCGACCCTGTTGAATACCGACGCGCATTTGGCTTCACCTATGGTGACAGCGTGACAGAAGCCGTTTGGCAGTCCATCACTGGCGATATTCGCTTTTATGGCTTGACCGCGCCGGAAGCGTCGCTCACCGAATTCGGTGCGCATCAGAAGCTACTGGGCTCTTACCATAAGCTTCAAAAAGCAAAAGCTGCCGCGCAAGACTAACACCCAATAGACGGTTACACGCCCACATGGTGATTCGTCATGTGGGCGTTTTTTTGCAATATGGTTGTCGGTGAGCATCGATTGTTGATGTCATCCGCTTATAAATGATCCCCCCTTAAGAAAGGAACAACTTAAGACGTTTGGTTTTTGAGAAAAAATGATATGCGTCCGAAATTCATTCATTGAGGCTGGTTGCCCCCGATGTTTCTCTGTAAAAACACGTTGATTCACACATTTCTGTAGCACGCATCACACTCCACCTTTGGTAATTTTATTTCAGTTTCGCATCCAAATAGACAGATTTAGTCGTAAATACGACCATTTGATTGCTATTTGACCAATCCCCTTCTGCCTGGCGTGTAATTTATTTTCACGAAAATGATCTAAATCAAGTTGGCCGAGAAGAGGTTTGTTAATATTCATGTTACGAATTTTGGCTCCCGGCTTTTGCCCGTTTCACACCTTATTTCAAGGGTGAAACATTTGCTGAACAAGGCGAGAGCGTAACCAGTTCTGTTTGCTTTTGTACGTAGAGGACTTTATGTCAACCCAAGCCCCATCAGAGCAAATCGGTGATCAGGCGCAAAGCGAGTATCAAGCTAAGCACCGTCCCGCTTCGGAGTTCGCAACGCGTTCAGATTACCTGGACCACGAACTTCAAATCATGAACCCACGCCGTTGGAAACTTAACCTTCCTGGCCGTGATTTCCGTTTCGAACTCGAAGATTTAGTTCCAGCTCTTGCAGGCACTATCGGCATTATCGCAATGTACTCAGCGGTAATGATGTCTTGGGCCGATGGCCTGACACAAGCTTGGGACCACATCAACCTCGGTAAAGAATTCGCCATCGAAGTCGCACGTGTTGAGATGCTTATCCCAGCGCTGCTTTTCTGTATCTTGGCATCTGGCTTTATTAACCCTCGTGCAAACCTTGCTGGTAACCACGGCCCAATGATCCCGTTGATCGGAACCATTGCGCTGGCAGGCGCTCACCCCCTCGCTTTAGCATTACTTCTTGGTGTGTTTGGCCTGACGTTGAGTTACTTCAAGGGCGGTTCAAAACTGGTCAACCTCACCAGTGAAGGTGTAGCAGGTGGTCTGCTTGTCTTCCTTGGTTTTACCGGTGCAATGAGCCAAATCAGTGACATTCAATCTTGGGCCAAGGGCTTAGAGTCAGCGTCAGTGGCTAAAGGCAGCATGGGCTATATCGGTCTGGTTGTCCTTGCCGTAAACGTCATTCTTTACGCATTGCTAGCGCGTATCGGCAAACGTTGGTTGGCCATTCCTGCTTGTGCGGTATTGGGCTTAATTACTGCATTGGCCATGGGCGCAGGCTTTGACCTGACGTTCACAACCGAAATGGGTCTGCCTAACCTGAACCCTGTTTATTGGTGGGGAAGCACTGAGCAAGGTTGGATGCTGGGTCTGCCGAATCTGCAGCACTTTATTGCATCATTGCCATTTGCCATTCTTGCTGTTGCTATGTGGTCACCAGACTTCTTGGGTCACCGTATCTTCCAAGAGTTGAACTACCCGAGAAAAACCGAAAAAGTACTGATGGACGTAGATGACACCATGACCACTTGTTCACTACGTCAGATCGTAGGTACAGCGGTAGGTGGCGGTAACATCACTTCATCTTGGGGTACTTACATGATCCCAGCAGCCATTGCGAAACGCCCAATTCCAGCGGGTGCAATTTTGCTTGGCTCACTGTGCATCATTATTGCCATCCTTGGCTTCCCTATGGACGTTGCAGTATGGCCACCAGTGATGCGTATCGCGCTACTGGTTGGTGTATTCCTGCCATTGCTTGAAGCTGGCGTTCAGATGATTCGTGAAACCAAAGATTCACAATCAGCCGGTATCTGTATCTTCGCTGCCATGGTTGCGAACCCAGTACTAGCATGGGCACTGGCAATGCTGTTGGACAACAACGGTCTCATCGGTGACAAAGAGCGTGCGAAGAAACTGTCTTTTGTAGACCGTATCGTGATTCCTGGTTCAGTATTAGTTATCTGTCTGGTTGCTATGCTGGCGGTTGGTATGCTCGAAGATCAGTTCGGTATTCCAGCACTGATGTAATTATTGATTTGGGCAGCCGCTTTGGCTGCCCAAATTACTATCCATACAAGGCTAAGAAAGCGTAAAATCAAGCTCGTTTAATTAAGCGTTTTTGCTTTTACAGTTTTTAATGATCGCGTACTGACCACTGTCTCCACAGTGGAGCGGCATTCAAACCGCTAAGTACTTGTTTTCTTCTACTAAAAAGGTAGGTACATCATGTCTGAGCAATTTGCTAAAGCATGGGAAGGTTTCGCTGAAGGCGAATGGCAGAACGAAGTTAACGTTCGTGACTTCATCCAGAAGAACTACACCCCTTATGAGGGCGATGAATCATTCCTAGTGACTGAAGGTACTGAAGCGACTAACGCGCTTTGGGACAAAGTCATGGAAGGCATCAAGCTTGAGAACTCAACTCACGCCCCTGTAGACTTCGATACTTCTGTTGTTTCTACCATTACCGCTCACGATGCAGGTTACATCATCCAAGATCTGGAAAAGATTGTTGGTCTGCAAACTGAAGCACCATTGAAACGCGCACTTATCCCTAACGGCGGTGTGCGTATGATCGAGGGTTCTTGCAAGGCTTACGGCCGTGAGCTGGACCCAATGGTTTCAAAAATTTATTCAGAATACCGTAAGACGCATAACCAAGGCGTTTTCGATGTCTATACCCCTGACATCCTAAACTGCCGTAAGTCTGGTGTTCTGACTGGTCTGCCTGATGCATACGGCCGTGGCCGCATCATCGGTGACTACCGTCGCGTAGCACTTTACGGTATCGACTACCTGATGAAGGACAAAGCTAAGCAATTCCATTCGCTACAAGCGAAACTGGAAGCTGGCGACGATCTTCAAATGACCATGCAACTGCGTGAAGAAATTCAAGAGCAGTACCGTGCATTGATCCAGATGAAAGAAATGGCTGCAAAATACGGCTGTGACATCTCTGGTCCTGCATTGACTGCACAAGAAGCAGTTCAGTGGGTTTACTTCGGCTACCTAGCCGCTGTTAAATCTCAAAACGGTGCAGCAATGTCTTTGGGTCGTACTTCTACGTTCCTAGACGTGTACATCGAGCGTGATATTGCTGAAGGCAAGATCACGGAAGTTGAAGCACAGGAAATGATCGACCACTTCGTCATGAAGCTGCGTATGGTTCGCTTCCTACGTACGCCTGAGTACGATGAGCTGTTCTCTGGTGACCCAATCTGGGCAACAGAATCAATGGGTGGTATGGGTGTTGACGGTCGTACTCTGGTAAGCCGTACTAACTTCCGCTTCCTGAACACGCTTTACACCATGGGTCCAAGCCCAGAGCCAAACATCACTGTTTTGTGGTCTGAGCAACTGCCAATCGGCTTCAAGAAGTTCTGTGCGAAGGTATCTATCGATACGTCTTCTATCCAGTACGAAAATGATGACCTGATGCGCCCTGATTTCGACAACGATGACTACGCTATCGCTTGTTGTGTATCACCAATGGTTATCGGTAAGCACATGCAGTTCTTCGGCGCGCGTGCAAACCTTGCGAAAACGCTGCTGTATGTAATCAACGGCGGTGTTGACGAGAAAATGAAGCTGCAAGTGGGTCCTAAGCAAGCGCCTATGACTGACGAAGTTCTGGACTTTGATAAAGTTTGGGCTGGCCTAGACAACTTCATGGATTGGCTAGCAACTCAGTACGTGACCGCACTGAACGCTATCCACTACTCGCATGACAAGTACAGCTACGAAGCGTCTTTGATGGCACTTCACGACCGTGACGTTTATCGCACCATGGCGTGTGGTATCGCAGGTCTTTCTGTTGCAGCTGACTCACTGTCTGCTATTAAATACGCAACGGTTAAGCCTATCCGTGACGAAGACGGCATCGCGATCGACTTCGACATCGACGGCGACTATCCGAAATTTGGTAACAACGATTCACGTGTTGATGACATCGCATGTGAACTGGTTGAAAGCTTCATGACCAAAATTCGTAAGATGAAAACGTACCGTCACGCTGTACCTACTCAGTCTATCCTGACTATCACGTCAAACGTGGTATACGGCAAGAAAACAGGTAACACGCCAGACGGTCGTCGTGCAGGCGCACCATTCGCACCGGGTGCAAACCCAATGCACGGTCGTGACGAAAAAGGTGCTGTCGCATCTCTGACGTCTGTAGGTAAACTGCCATTTGCTCACGCAAAAGACGGTATCTCTTACACCTTCTCTATCGTGCCTAACGCACTGGGTAAAGATGGCGACACGCAGAAAGCGAACCTTGCTGGTCTAATGGACGGTTACTTCCACCACGAATCAGGCATCGAGGGTGGTCAACACCTGAACGTGAACGTTCTGAACCGTGAAACACTGGAAGACGCGGTTAAGCACCCAGAGAACTACCCACAGTTGACTATCCGTGTATCGGGTTACGCTGTGCGTTTCAACTCTCTGACTGCTGAACAGCAAAAAGACGTTATCGCACGTACTTTCACTGAATCTCTATAATTTTTTAGAGTCAGTTTGAATCAGAAAACACCTCCCATGCGGAGGTGTTTTTTTATGTCCTTTTTCCACTATATCCACACCCATTTCCCGTCTCTTACCTTTCTCTTACCTTTCTCTTACCTTTCTCTTATCTTTCTCTTATCCATCTTTGATACCAAATATCCCACGCTCCCCATATTGGTGAATTCCCAGCCCATCCACCGTACGACGTTCTGTCGACGTCTGCTAAAAACCTGACCATACTGTAGGGAAAAGCTTGCCCATCAACTAAATAGCGCAACCTATTCCAAGGATTTGTGGGGAAACATGAAGATATTGCTTGTCGAAGATCATCCGTTTCAAAGGGA
This sequence comes from Enterovibrio sp. FF113, assembly GCF_041439165.1. Lineage (NCBI taxonomy): Bacteria > Pseudomonadati > Pseudomonadota > Gammaproteobacteria > Vibrionales > Vibrionaceae > Enterovibrio > Enterovibrio sp. FF113. The sequence goes on from NZ_JBGONO010000007.1 coordinate 142,754, forward strand.
CATGGTAGCAGGACAATTGATGCAGCTATTGTCTGGGGATGAGATGCTTCTGACAGCTGGAAGTGGTGCCGAAGCACTTGAACATGTGCTTGCTCATAAACCCGATTTGGTCTTTTGCGATTTACACCTGCCTGACATTGACGGTATCAAGCTCTTAAGCAACATGGCAGAAAGAGGCTTTTCAGGCTGTATCGTCATCACCAGCGCGGCATCGCAAAAGGTGCTGGATACGGTAAAAAGTATGTGTGAAAACCTTCACCTGAATGTGCTAGGCATACTCCCGAAGCCTGCCACTATCCCTTTGCTGAAATACTACATCAACCTGACCAATGAGCATGACACCAATTTCCCACAAGATCTTATTCCATTGTCGGAAGATGAGGTGCTTGAAGCATGGAAAGCAAAACTGTTTGAAACGTGGTTTCAGCCTATTGTTCGCTTAAGTGACGGAGAGTGGATCGCCTGCGAAGCCCTTCAACGTTTGCACCACCCAACACGCGGCACGCTAATACCTCGACATTTTTTAGGACAACTTTCGGCGCTGAGTCTGGAGTCCGAACTCACGTTGTCAGTCATAGACAAGATCATTGCCAATCAGGTTGACCTGAAAGGACGGCCAGTCGGCGTGAATATCTCGATGAACAACCTCATTGAACTTAACTTCATTGACCAAATTATCGAGATCGGTAAAGCGCACCCTACACTGTGTGAAGCCATGTATTTTGAGCTGATGGAACCCGACCATTTCGTCCATATTGGACAAGTTCAAGAGGCAGCATCGCGTTTGCTGCTCAATGGCTTTCGCATTGCCATCGATGATTTTGGTGCTGGGCATACTTCACTGCAAGAAGTGGAATTTTTGCCGCTAGACTCGCTCAAAGTGGGCTTGTCTTTGGTTCTCCCCATGCTAAGCAGCCGAACAGCGAGTGCATTGGTAGAAGCGAGTATCCTGATAGCAAGGCGCATCGGTGTCGCTTCGGTCGCCGAAGGGGTTGAATGCATTGAAACATGGCACGGCGTTCGAGATATGGGCTGCGACTACGCTCAGGGATTTTTTATCGCCAAGCCCATGCCTGTTGAAGACCTGGAAAATTGGTACACGTTATGGTTGTCGCTCAAAAATCACCGTTCCCTCTGCCCCCCTTCAGTGCTTAATACCATTTAACGCCACTTAACGCGTTTATAGCGTGCACACTTTGTCATTTTTAACGAAGGACACCTGATTGCCCCTGCCCCAAATTCATCGCGATTAACTCGCTCTTCCTCTCCGAATAATGTCTATGCCAACAGGCTGAATCCCTGTATCTGAAAGGGGTTTCGGTATAATATAACCCCTTACTTTTTACCGTAGTTTTGGAGAATCTCATGTCGGTGATGGGCCGTATTCACTCTTTTGAGTCTTGTGGAACCGTTGATGGTCCTGGCATTCGCTTTATCGTGTTTTTGCAAGGTTGCTTGATGCGCTGCAAATACTGCCACAACCGCGATACATGGGATCTGGATGATGGCCGTGAAGTGTCTGTTGAAGAAATAATGAAAGAAGTGGTCTCTTATCGTCATTTCATCAATGCATCTGGCGGCGGCGTTACCGCGTCAGGCGGTGAAGCCATGCTTCAGCCTGAATTTGTACGTGACTTTTTCCGTGCAGCAAAAGCAGAAAACATTCATACCTGTCTTGATACCAATGGTTATATTCGTAAACACACTGACGTGGTTGACGAAGTACTCGACACAACCGATTTGGTGATGCTGGATCTCAAGCAACTTAACGACGAAATCCACAAAGATCTGGTTGGCGTTTCAAATCGCCGCACACTCGATTTTGCTCGTTATCTGCATCAGCGCGGCCAAAAGACCTGGATTCGCTATGTGGTCGTTCCGGGTTATACCGACGATGAAGATTCGGTTCATCGTCTCGGCGAGTTCATCAAAGACATGGACAATATCGAAAAGATCGAGATGCTGCCTTACCATCAATTGGGCGAGCATAAATGGGAAGCGTTGGGTTACGAATACGACCTCAAAGACGTGAAACCACCAACGAAAGAAACCATGGAAAAGCTGAAAGCAATTTTGGAAAGTTATGGCCACAAGGTGATGTACTAAGCCTGCCGTCCATGACATGCCCGCTTTAGATAAACGATTAAAAAACGGCCATATTGGCCGTTTTTTTGTCTCTGCAACCTCAGACGTTTATCCCTTTCAGGTATTGTTAATGTCTCATCTAACGTTCTGGAGAGAGATACTCCTTGTCATAAAACGTGCGCAGCCAATGTGGTCGGTACACCGCCAGCAAAGTCACGGCCATTCCATTTAACAAGCCTTCTGGGAACCACATCAACAGGGCCAAGATCAGATAATTATCAACAATGGTTCCCCATGGATGCAGCCCTGAAATCCAATACCCTGCCGATACAACACAAAGATGAAAAACAAGGGTAAACGCTGCATTTAAGAACCCAGCGACAAAAATATAGATAAACAAATGGTGACTTAGATACTGGTAGGAAAGCCAGAATATCGCATAGCTAACAAAAGCAGGGATCACCGCTGTGGTGAAGGCATACAGGCCAACGTCTTGCCAAGGCAACAAGCCAAACCCCACCATTAACGCCAAAGGGAACACACTGATCCAAACGGCAATCCTAGGGCCATGGCACAGCGTCAGCACTGTCATGCCGAGGAAATGAATATCGAGCCCCTCACTGATCCCAGCTTTCAACGCCCATAAGCAAAACAACACCATGGCACTCGCAAACACCAAATGCTGATACCCTTTGTCTTGATGCATTTTCTGCCACGCGACTGGCGTCCAACAAAACCAAAGCGCCACCAATAAACACGCCCACCCTAATCCTTGCCAATAAACCATGAGTGCTCCATCACACGTTCCGCTGTGGTCGAAATTTTAAGCAGTATTCACCACACAGGCTTCAAGTTAAAAAACCGTAACTAACCTGTGTTGAGATCAAAAAAACACACGGTGCTAACTGCTAATCTGTGGCACATGAAATGCCAAATATGCTCACGACTAACGACAATTAAGAGACTGTTTGGATAACGAATTTTAATCTTTTGAGGCTATACCATGGAAATGACCCACGCTCAGCGTCTTATCCTATCTAATCAGTACTCGCTGATGTCGCAACTTGAACCACAAAACGCGGAAAAGTACCGTCGTCTACAAACCATTGTAGAACGTGGTTACGCGCTGCAAATGCGTGAACTTGATAAAGACTTCGGCGATATGTCTGAAGATCTCTGCCGTCAGGTGGTTGATATCATGGAAATGCACCACGCACTTCAAGAATCATTCCGCATGTTAGAAGCTGGCACACGATGCGAATGCGATGTCGATGAGCGTCGCCTTCAGTTCTGGGGCTTCGATGCAGCAACAGAAGCACATCTAGTTAACTATGTTCGTTTCCTTACCGACATTGAAGGCCTATACCCTCAATTCGATAAAGGCTCGCACCATTTCAACAGCCAAATGCCGATGCTTGAGAAGTATCAGCGTATGTTAACTGTATGGCGCAACTGTCCGCGTCAGTATCACCTCTGTGGCAATGAACTTTGCCAAATCGTGAACGCATAACTCTCACAAGCTTTCGCTCAAAGCCGTTCTCCTGAACGGCTTTTTTGTCTCAAATATTGCGTCTGCACCACAGTCAAATAGGCTGTGAAACAGACGGTGATGAGACGAGAATCCGCCCCCTATCTGCCCTACCTTTTCGGTCACCCATTCGATGAAACAAATCACTCGTCACGTGCAAATTAATTTATTTGCACCGAGCGTAAAACGGTTGTCTAATCGCCACGCACCCGTTCTGGTTTAGATGATGCCAATGAGGTGTATCCGGGCTTTGAACAGCATTTCCCAATGAATGAATGCTGACAATAAAAGAGCCGTGTTCCCTGTCATACCGTGCCTGTCTGCAGCACGGCCTTTTTAGGAATGGCAATGAAATCTTTCGCAAAACCGCATGTTCTGGCGACTAGCCTGACCCCCGTTTGCGACATCGCAGTAACTCTTCACCCGCAAAACAGCCCCCAGACCCTGTCGACGCATACGCGCAGGAAAAGAGCATCGTTAAGGCGAACACGAAGCGCGGACGCCGTGCTTCTTGATCTTTCGCTACAGATGCCTGAATAAGGTCTGACTGCGTTAAACGCAATCCAATAATTTTCTTTGGTACAAGCTACCGTTGATCGCGTGACGTTATCCGCGGTCTGCGAACTTGCTTGTGCCCAATCACCGCCGAGGAATGAACATGAGTGATTGGTCTATTAATGACGCCCGTGATGTCTACAACACACCGTATTGGGGTCAGGGGTACTTTGATATTAATGCTCAGGGTGAAGTGATTGTTCGTCCTGATGTAAAACGTCCAGAGAACACTGTCGGGCTATCGACACTGGCCGATGAGCTGATCGCAAAAGGCGCATCGCTACCCGTATTGGTGCGTTTCCCAGAAATCTTGCATCACCGCGTTGACAGCCTGTGTGCGAACTTTAATGATGCGATTGCTGACTATGGCTACCTCGGCGAATACCTGCTGGTTTACCCCATCAAAGTTAACCAACAAGAAGCCGTTGTGAGCGAAATTCTCAAAAGCCAATATGCGCGTCAACAGCGTCAGTTAGGCTTAGAAGCAGGCAGCAAGCCTGAACTTATGGCGGTGCTAGCCATGGCGCGTCAAGCAAGCTCTGTGATTGTATGTAACGGTTATAAAGACCGCGAATACGTGCGTCTGGCACTCATCGGTGAAAAACTCGGCCACGAAGTGTACATCGTGCTCGAAAAGCTTTCCGAACTTGATCTGGTGCTTGAAGAAGCCAAAGCCTTAGGCGTGAAACCACGTCTTGGCCTGCGTGCGCGTCTTGCCTCTCAAGGCAAAGGCAAATGGCAAGCAAGTGGAGGTGAAAAGTCTAAATTTGGCCTGTCTGCTTCGCAGGTTCTGACCGTGATGGACAAGCTGCGTGAACACAACATGTTGGATTCACTGCAACTGCTTCACTTCCACCTCGGTTCGCAAATCGCCAATATTCGCGATGTACGCTCCGGCGTGAGCGAAGCTGCCCGTGTGTATGCAGAACTTCACAAACTTGGCGCAGGCATTACCACTGTCGACGTGGGCGGCGGTCTCGCCATCGATTACGAAGGAACACGCAGCCAAAGTAGCTGTTCAATGAACTACAGCTTGCGCGAATACGCCAACAATGTGGTGTATACCCTCGGCGATGTCTGCAAAGAATACGACATAAAAATGCCGCGTATTATCTCAGAATCAGGCCGAAATCTGACCGCACACCATGCAGTATTGGTTACCGATGTCGTCGGTGTGGAACGCTATCAGCGCGAAGAGGTGTTTGCGCCAGCTGAAAGCGCACCTCAGAATTTGCACAACATGTGGCATTCGTTTAAAGATTTGAGCCAATCAGGCGATCAGCGTTCATTGGTCGAGATTCACCATGACAACCAAAGCGATCTGTCCGAAGTGCACATGCAGTTTGCCATGGGTATGGTCAGCTTTGCCGAGCGCGCGTGGGCAGAACAAATCAGCCTACGTATTTGCTACGAGTTGTCGCGCAAAATGTCGTCAAAGAACCGAGCGCACCGTCCTGTGTTGGACGAACTGAACGAACGTTTGGCGGACAAGTTCTTCGTGAACTTCTCTTTGTTCCAGTCGTTACCTGACGCATGGGGGATCGATCAAGTCTTCCCTATTTTGCCACTCAGTAACCTTGATAAAGCGCCAGAGCGCCGTGCCGTCATGCTCGATATCACCTGTGACTCTGATGGTGCCGTTGATCAGTACGTGGAAGGACAAGGCATCGAAAGTACCCTTGCTGTTCCAGCATGGAGTGACGAAGAGCCTTACCGCATGGGTTTCTTCCTTGTGGGTGCTTATCAAGAAATTCTGGGCGACATGCACAACCTGTTTGGCGATACGGATACCGCCGTGGTGCGTAGCCGCAGTGAAGGCGGTTTCGACATTGAAGCCATTGAGCGTGGTGACAGCGTTGGCGATGTTTTACGCTATGTGCATCTCGACCCATCACAGTTCTTGCTGCAATACGAAGAGATGGTAAAAGAGCATTTGCCCGAAGAAGAGCACGATGCAATTCTGGCTGAATTGTCAGAGGGCCTAAATGGCTACACCTACCTCGAAGACATTCGTTCAAACCGTTAATTTTTGATTGCCCGCTCCAGCGGGCAATTCGTATTTGATAGGGAGTTATTTCATGGCAACACTGGCCAACTACCCAGATTATTCGCTGTATTCCAATGCGTTCGGTTTTCTTCGTCAGCCATTGGTTTTCCAACCACACGGTTGCGACGCCGACGTTATCATCACCGGTGTGCCATTTGATATGGCGACCACGGGGCGTTCAGGCAGCCGCATGGGGCCAGGGGCCATTCGTCAGGCTTCGATCAATCTTGCTTGGGAAGGTAAACGCTGGCCGTGGGACTTTTCACTGACCAAAGAAATCAAAATGGCCGATTGCGGCGATCTCGTTTTTGATTGCGGTGACGCAGCGCAAATGTGCGAACGCTTAGAAGCCCATGCCACCAGCCTACTGGCAGAAGGGAAAACACTGCTCACCTTTGGCGGCGATCACTTTGTTACTCTGCCGCTGCTACGTGCTCACGCCAAACAGTTTGGTGAAATGGCGCTGGTACACTTTGACGCGCACACAGACACCTACGACATGGGCAGTCAATATGACCACGGCACCATGTTCTATCATGCGCCCAACGAAGGTTTGATTGACCCACACAGCTCGATTCAAATCGGTATTCGTACCGAGCACAGCCACAAACTGGGCTACCAAGTGGTGGACGCGGCAACGGCCAATGACTGGTCAGCAGACCAAATCGTTGACGCGATCAAAGCGCGTGTTGGCGATCGTCCCGTTTACCTAACGTTCGACATTGACTGCTTAGATCCTGCCTTTGCACCAGGCACTGGCACACCGGTCTGTGGCGGCATGACCATGGACAAAGTCTTGAAAGTCATCCGTGGTTTACAAGGGATCAACTTAATGGGCATGGATGTGGTCGAAGTGGCCCCTGCCTATGACCATGCAGAACTAACGTCTTTGGCAGCAGCAACCATTGCGACTGACTTGCTGCATGTTTGGGCGGCAAACCGCAAGAGGGCGTAGTTCGCACGTTTTTTTTGAACATGAACACACCAAAGAAAGCCAAGAAAGCGCTCGCACTGTCGGGCGCTTTTCATTAAACCTTGATGCCACGCGCCTTGCGCCGTATCCTTTGCCCTCATTCAATCCGACCGAAACATCGCCATGTCATACCTTTGTCCGCTGTGTCAGCAACCGCTTTTTCTCAAAGAACGTACTTACAAATGCACTAACAACCACCAGTTTGATGTAGCAAAAGAAGGCTATGTGAACCTTTTGCCGGTGCAGCACAAGCGATCAAAAGATCCCGGTGATAACAAAGAAATGATGCAGGCGCGTCGCCAATTTCTTAATGGCGGTCACTATCAGCCCATGCGTGATGCGGTATGCGACTTGCTCACAGGGTTATTAGCTGAGCACACCATGGTTGAGGGAAAGTCTCAGACATACAGCCAGCTATTGGATATCGGTTGCGGTGAAGGTTATTACACCAGCCATTTTGCCAAGGCACTCAGTCATACCAAGGCACAGAGCGGTGCAAAGGTCGTCGGTTTGGACATTTCTAAAGTGATGATCCGCCATGCAGCCAAACGCTACCCAGAATGCGATTTCTTGGTCGCCTCAAGCCAACGCCTACCCTTTGCCGACGCGCAACTGAGCGCGGTAGTACGCATCTACGCACCTTGTAACGGTGAAGAGCTTCAGCGCACCATCAAAGACAACGGCGTGGTCGTGACTGTGACGCCAGGCCCTCGTCACCTGTATCAGCTCAAAGAGGGTATTTATGACGGCGTGAAGCTTCATGATGTCCCTGTGGAAGATCTGCCGGGGTTTGAACTGGAAGCCGAGCACAGCGTTGCCTATCCAATGACACTCAACAGTGAAGACGCAACCACATTGCTTCAAATGACGCCGTTTGCATGGCGAGCACCTGAGGCGTTGTGGCAGACGTTGAAAGAGACTGAGCAATTTGCTTGCGAAGCAGATTTCACCCTGCGCGTTTATCGCAAGAAAGCCTAAAAAGCAGAAAAACGCGGGAATAACGCAACAAAGCAATCACCCGCGTTTTCCGTCATACTGGTGCGTATCTCCTGATATTCAAGGACACGAATTCATGTCGATACGCGCATTCTCCACCGCCTTCATTCTCGCGACGCTTTTAGGTTGCAGTCACCCACTTACACCGAAAGAAACCCCTGCCCCCACGGGCACGCTTTACGACTACCACATTGAATCCCCCAATGGCGTCCCCTATTCGCTCAACGAACTTGCCAATGCACTGAGTGACGCTGACGTCATATTGGTAGGGGAATGGCACACCCACCCTGGTATTCACTTATTTCAGGCGCAATTGCTTTCTACTCTCGCCGCCCGTTATCCCGACACTGCGCTGTCTATGGAGCAATTTTCACGCCCAGACCAAAGCCTGATTGACGGCTATCTTCAAGGTGATTTTGGGGAAAGTGCATTACTGAAGAAAAGTGAAAAGTGGCCAAACTACGCCAGTGATTATCGCCCTTTGATTGAAATCGCGAAAGCCAATGCCATGCCTGTTATTGCGGCGAATACCACGAAAGAGATCGTGCGTTGCCTCGCCGCTAAAGGGGAAGGCTACCTTGATACATTACCTTCGGAGAAACGTCGCTACGTGGCACAAACCCTCTCAAGTGCGCCCTCGCCGTACAAAGAGAAATTCTTGTCCGTGATGTTCCACGGCAACGAAGAGAAAACCAATAACCAATATCTGGCACAAATCGCGTGGGACGACACCATGGCCGAAAGCATGGTCGAATTTTTGGCAGAAAACCCAAATTACAAAATCATGCACATTGCAGGCGCGTTCCATGTTGAGAATGGCTTAGGTATTGCCAGCCGTATTTTGGCGCGAAACCCCAGCCTCAAGATCGCCATTGTTTCGCCGCAAACCCCAGATGCGCCGTTGCCCAACGACGTTAAAGATTATCGATTGGTCGTCAACCCACTGCCTGAGCAATGGCTGTCAGAGAAAGAAATGCAGGAAGCGATTGGAACCATGCGCCATAGCAGCAGAAAAGCACCAGATTGTTCCTAGCTCAAAGCTCAAAGCAATGAAATAGCAACGACTCAAAAACGTTCAGCCACTACAACTGCTCAATATTTTTGAGGCTATGAGCAGCCTTGTCCAACACCGCTTTTTGTTGATCATCGGTTTTCTTATTCCAGTTCGCATACACCATTTTGGTTCTTGGGTTGCCGCCAAAATCGTCTTGGTGTTTATCCATAAAATGCCAATAAAGCGCGTTCAACGGGCAAGCGTCATCTTCGGTGGTTTTCACGACCTTATAATGGCAATTTCCGCAGTAATCGCTCATTTTCTTCACGTAATTGCCGCTTGCTGCGTACGCTTTCGATCCCACAATACCGCCATCAGCAAACTGGCTCATGCCACGCGTATTGGGCAGTTCCACCCACTCAATCGCATCGATATAAATCCCGAGATACCACTCATCCACTTGAGCAGGTTCGATGCCGCTGATCAGGCAGAAATTACCGGTGATCATCAAACGTTGAATATGGTGCGCGTAAGCATAATCCAGCGACTGTTCGATCGCGTGTTTCATGCAGCTCATTTTGGTGTTGCCCGTCCAAAACCAAGACGGCAAATCGCGGGTGGCAGCCAACCTATTCAGCGTGGCGTACTCCGGCATGTTCACCCAATAGATCCCGCGAATAAACTCACGCCAACCGATGATTTGGCGAACAAAGCCTTCCACTTGCGCCAAGCTGATTTCATCGGGTCGCGTGTGATAGTGATGAATCGCCGCGTCCACCACATGCTGAGGGCTCAAGATTTTGCTGTTTAGCGCAAACGACAGCCGAGAGTGATACAAGCTCCATTGTTTGCGCTTGCCTTCCTCATCGGTCTGCCCCGTCATCGCATCTTGGAAGCGTCCAAAGTTGGGTAAGCAATGCTGGCAGAAAAACGTCAGTAATTCGTTCGCTTGCGTGCGTGTTATCGGCCACAGTAGATTTGAGTCAGGCTTTCCAATCACCTTGATTTTGTGGCGTTCGATGCGCGCGAGAATGTCAGTAACATCATGACCAAACAGCAGCGGCTCAGGCACATCATCGATGTCTTTCGCTTTGAGTTTGTTTCGATTATCCGCATCGAAATTCCATTGCCCGCCTTCGGGATTTTCGCCGTCCATCAAGACATTAAATCGCACACGCATCTTGCGGTAGAAGGCTTCCATACGGTGTCGCTTACCTTGTTTAAAGTCGCGGGTAAGCGCTTGCTCAGAAAGGTAGAAGTGCTCAGACTCAACCGCCTTAGAAGCAATCGACAGCGATGAAGCAAACACCAGCATTTGCTCCCGCAGGCGATATTCATCCGGCAATTGGTATTCGAATGCACTCACGCCATGTTGCTCGATGAGGTGCGTAAGCAAAGTAGGTAAATCCGAAAACGGCGCAGTGTCATCCAAAGTTAAGTGCAAAACTCTGTGCCCTGCCTGTTGCAACGCTTGTGCGAAAGCAGACATTGCGGCGAAGAAGGCACACACCTTTTGCACATGGTGAGGTACATAGCTGGCTTCTTGGTGCAGTTCAGCGATGACATACAAGGTGTCGTCATCTTGCTCACGAAACCACGAGTGGCTTGCATTGAGTTGATCACCCAAAATCAAACGTAATCGCGAATAGGTTGCAGTCATTGGGTACTCACTCAGTCCTAAGGATCAGTGCATTTGAAATAGGTACGAAACCTGATGATAAATGGATTGTTCTTTTTGTTTATTAACTGACTGTTTTTTAGAGCATCCAGATAGTAGCGCTTACCTCCGCACCTCCACCGATAAACAAAACGCCAAAGAATCGCAGCCGCCAATGTCAAATACAAAGGCAAGCAATACAACCAAGCATTAATCAACCGTGGTTTTATCAGCGACAACAAAAGGCTTGAAGTCAGCATGGGTAACGCGCGTTTTATTCAGTTTGCTCTTTGCTGTCCATTGCGTGTTGTCCCTTAGGTATTTCCGGTTATATTCAGATTTCTATTTGCCAACCCAAGCGATAGTCCATTTCATGATTTTCACTAAAATTTACGTACTCCCAGTTATTCATCAAAATTGCTCTGCTCAATCACATGCAACATTGCACAAGAAAAGGTGAACACACTTTGAAATGGTGGCAATCCTTACCTTTTCTTTTTGAGATGGATTAGTCATATATTTCAACATACTAAGTCGCTTTTTGATGACGATATATGTATCCAACTGGAAAATACATGACCTCGGTGATATATTTCATGAATCATGAAAATACATAAATCGTGAAAAAAATGGAACAGCAGATATTGAGTCAGGCATTGGATGCACTGCCTGAACACATCGAGATCACCGACATCCATTATCAGGACACCGATGCGCGAGACATTGGCGTAGGTGCCACCGTGACCCTGAAAATAGCAGGGGAAGCACGGACGTTTGATGCGAACATCAAACGTATTCACCGCAAAGCGACACTGGATGCTTTTCTACAAACACAACGCCAACGTGAAACCCTGCTGATCTGTAATCCACTCAGCGCTTTCTTGCGACAGTACAGTGAAGAAAGAGGCATCAATTATTTAGATGAAGCCGGTAACGCCCATATTGTGCAGCCCGGTTTTTTCCTCCATATAGAAGGGAAGAAACGGGAAAATACTCAGGATACGCGCCCAAGCTTGAGTGTAGGGCTCATGAAATGCCTGTTTGCCCTGCTGGCTGACGATAAACTCCTCAATCAACCCTATGAAGTGATGGCCGAAAAGTCCGGTGTTTCATTGGGGATGGTCAGTAAAACACTGAAGTACCTTATCGATATCCAGGCTATCCCCAAAGACAAAAAGTCCCGACGCTTTTTGGATAGATCTACCCTTATTCAGCAATGGCTGGCGGCATACCCTCAGGTGCTCAGAAAAAAACTTGCCCCCTTTCGGGTGAAAACACCGCTTCACTGGCAAGCCATGACACTGGAAGAGGGAGATCTCTGGGGGGGAGAAGTCGCCGCTGCAACGTTGACAAATTACCTTGAGCCAGAAGAATACTGGTTGTTTACCCGCGATCCGATACAGAAAAAAATGCGCGAGCTTCAGGCTCGGCCCTCCACTGACGGGCAACTCCTGATTGCTGCCCCTTTTTGGGGAAAAAGCCTAAGTATAAACACAGCCGCTCAGGTTCTGCTCACCGTGGCAGAGCTTCTGGCCAGCAACGATAGCCGCAACCGAGAAGCCGCAGAGATCTTAAATGGCCAATACCTACACCTTCATTCACTCCCTTAACCCGCAGTTTGAGCGGGCACTTGATAGCCTGGTGCGGATCATCAACGGGCTTGGCGTGCCTTATTTCATTGCCGGAGCCACCGCCCGTGATGTGGTGCTTCACGGTATTCATGGCTACCCGCCAATCCGCGCCACCCGGGATATTGATACCGCCATTTTGGTCGACAGCTGGGATGCTTTTCATGCAACCAGAAAGAAGCTGCTGGCAGCTGGCTTAAAGCCCTCCCGTGTTGAACACCGATTGGGTAATACTTGGACAGTCACATTAAAAATCGTCACTTTGGAAAAGAAGAAACCATCTCTCATGTCTCTGTTCTGTTGTTCAAAAAGGTGTTTTTGGAGATGGATAAAGGAGAGTCTAGCTAGATTTCAAAGGTGATTGCCATAAAACAGGTATGCGAAAATCACCAATGCGGTGATTGTTCAAATATGGAGGAAGTGTTGCCGACGCTAGCTAGCAGCGATGCGAAACCCGCAAAGTCGTTTTCGTCCAAGCAAGGGCAGCGCTGTTTTGATGGATGATTCAGCGCCAATCAAGGTTCCTTTTTCAACTTGCGCGTAGGTACTCAGCCATTCAGCAGAGTCGAACCCTAGGCGGCTAAGTATTTCAGGTTCATGATGATCAATATGACCGCGCTTATCCTCTCGGCATTGACGCCCCGTCCAATCAACCAACTCTAAATAATCCATCAAGCGAAAAGGTATACCTTCTGGCATATTTTCTCTGGGGTTTCCCGCAAAACGCAGCAACCCAATAGCGCCTGGTTTATCAGTCTCTATCGCTTCAATTCGCGCTTTTACGCTCGTGAAGTCAGACGTTTCCGGCGCGTCTGCGATCGCAGCACGTACTGGATTTAAATCCACATAAGCCATCGCTGCCGCCAAGGCTTTTTCATCTAACAGCGCCTGACTTTTAAACCGTCCTTCCCAGAAGTGGCCGGTACATTTATCTTCTTTGTTGGCCTCTGACGCAATATGTTGATTGAGTAACCGCATGAACCAGCTAATCGAAGCAAGCCTCTCCCGCCACACTTCAATGATCTCACTGCATCGTTCAGCTTCCGCCTCTGACAGCTTATCGCCTTGAATAAAACGCTGGATCAGTGAGGGGCCTTGATGAAACGCCAACCAGCGCTCAACAACATCACTTTGAGCCAGCTCTTTGGCCTTTTCCATATTGATATGAAGAACCACATGGTAATGATTGCTCATAATGGCGTAAGCACAAACATCAACACAGAATGCATTTGCCAACGCTAACAACCGTTTTTCAATCCAGCCTCTACGATGTTCGTAGGATTGCTGCGCGTGTTCGTCGTAGCCACAGAGAAAGGAGCGACGAACACAGCGCGAAACGCAGTGATAGTAAGGGGTGGCGTCGACACTGATGAGAGAGGCGCGGGCTTTTGTCATTGGCAGTAAAGTGGCTATCTATTAAACGATACAGAGATAATATCGTTCAACAGTTAACCATTCATCTTTGCGCATTGCCTTTGAGTCTGAAAGCAC
>NZ_JBGONO010000007.1:156807-208386 GCF_041439165.1 Enterovibrio sp. FF113
AAAGCCATGAAACTGATAAATCTATGCCTTTCTAAATGTGCCTGTCCCCTTTATTTACCGTTCGTCAGTTAACCATTCATCTTTGAGCATTGCCTTTGGGTCTGAAAGCACAAAGCCATGAAACTGATAAATCTATGCCTTTCTAAATGTGCCTGTCCCCTTTATTCGCCGAAAGCGCGAACATCCCCAACAAAATGTACAGTGACTTAAAGATCGACCCAACACCAGGTGACTGAATTCTCTTAAAGCGAGACAACGGGAGTTTGTTTGCATCCGCACCGTAAAGCATCTGCTGTAAAATACTCCTCTCGATCTCCTGACGATCCACCGTTTCTACCTTCGTTTCAGCTTCGGTAATGAAAGTCGCGAGAGAAATATGAAGAACTGGCCGTCGATACGTCTTCAGAAAAGATTGAATAATGCTGCTCTTTCCTGAGCCATAAGGACCCGTCAGGGCTATATTTGAGATTTTAGAATTATTCGTTGCAAATCGTAACGCTTCTGAGTAGGTGCCTGCTTTATCCGCGTCATCTGTCGGAGCTAGATCTACGAACTTCGATTGCATATCGTTGGCGTTTTTTTGTTCCAACCAAGACACTGTTTTATCAAGCCCCTTGATGAGCCAACGTACAAATGAGGTAATTATTTTGTTCATATATGTATAGTTATTAGATTTAAACGAATTGGGGGGACACAATGACGGTACATGTATTTAGCTCTCTGTATTATGAATCTCTGCTAAATCAAAGGACTTAATCCAATCAACATCATAATGCAATCAGTACGATACTGAATCATTAGGGAAATTTGGTCAAATGCTGATGGTTAAAAATGGAATTATTAGAAACTCTAAATTAAAAAGGGGCACAAACGTGTTAGCAGTGACAGTGCTGGTACGTCTCGGTCCATGAGCCTACCAGAACGTATCGACTTGACACGTCTTGGGACATAAACAACGTGTCAGATCGATTCTACCGCATAAAAGTTGGGGCAAACACGCTTAGGGCGCAATGCGGAAAACGCTCTATCTAAGTGTTACCTCCTTAATCGCTCCTTTTTTAATGCACCTCTGAAATTGCGTACAGCAGATGATGCGTTTTTCCATGAGCATCATGCATTGGCAAAGACGAGGTAAGCACACCATCACGTTGTAAAATCTCTGCAAGCTCTTTCCACGTAGGAGAAATGTTGTCCCAGTTCTCGCTCGCACACCACCAATTCGCATTGCTCGTTATTTCAGTCACGGCAAGCAGCAAAACATGGTGCGGCAAATTGTTGTGATCATGAAGATAATTTAGCGTCTGTGCCCGTTTGAAATCAGAGAGCATTTCTTGGGCTTTTTCTATCGAATACAACTTCTTGGCTTCGACAGTCAGCATGAACTGTCCTTCACAAATCACATGTAAATCGATCCGGATGGGCTTGCCATCATGTGAATTTCTCACCACATTGCTGGTTTCTGGATAAACAAACCAGCCATTGTTCAAGCACTGGTGAGCAAACTGCGTGATTAAGTTGGCTTCAGGAATACCATTTTTTTCAGCGTTAATAACAGGGTTAAAGAGCCTCAAGTGCTTTTCGAGGCTCGTTGCGGTATTTACAAGCGCTTCAAGCAATAAACCTTGGTCATTCAAAGCAAAATCTCCAGTTTTATGTTTTCATTGTTATTGAAAAATCAGTCGTGCATCGTAGCCATGCTTTTCATTTGTTGACGCTGGTGCTATCAATCCGTAAGCGCGTCATAATCCGCCACTGCGTTGTGCAAAATGTCTCGGATCTCTTGTTTAAGGTGCAATGGCTCAAGCAGCACCGCACGATTACACATCGACAGTAACCAGCTGCGAAACTCTAAAGTATCGAACACCTCGGCAGTCACCAGATAGTCACCGTGATAAACGCTAAACTGCTGGTTGATGCTGAGTGGTGTTTCTTCCAGCAAGGTTTTGAGTACGCCATCAATCCACAATGTAACCTTAATCGGCTTACTCTCTGCGGCGCTCCCTTTTGATGTAACACGTTGCTCGTCAAGTTGACCAGAGTGGATGTAGTGCTCAAGGTCAAAACCCTCGGGAACTTCCGCGTTAAGTTGCGAGATTTTCGGGTTGGAAATACGCTGGGTTAACAGCTTCACCGTGTTGGTTTTGCCGTCAAAATGGCCAATTAAATAGCTGCGCTCGCCGCGGATCACTACACCATAGGGATGAAAGTCATAGCGTGTTGGCTTAGATTGTTGGATAGATTGATGTTCCAATCGTAAACACTTTTCTTGCAATACCGCCTGATAAATCACCTCAAGGTTTTCCTGACTGGTATGCGGCGATGGTATTAATTGAAACCCTCTCGCCATGGTGATGATCTTCTGATCCCAACGTCGCTGGTTTCGCAGATTCTTTTCAACTAAGTAGGCTTTGGCTTTTTCAATATACCCTGTCAGCGTTTCTTGCATCGCTTTAGGCAGCATGGCGTAAAGGTACTTCTCGACCATCAGAAAGGTAACGGCCGTGGTGAGGTCGAATGTGGCGAATAGACCGGTTTGGTGGGAATCGCAATACCACCCTTTCGGCTTACTACCGTCATCAACCAGATTGAATGGCAGCGCCAAATCCGCCAAATCACGCTGAATAGTTCTCAATGAAGCATGAATATTTTCTGCCGCCAGCTGCGCTTGTAAATCAGGCGCCGTGACGGGTTGGCGGCTCATCTTGGCAAGGATGGCCAGTTTACGTACCGTACTTGGATTGCTCACCGAACTCATTGAAAAACTTTATTAATTGTAATTAGAATCAGCAATATACACGCTATTTTAGACTCAGCAACCCACAAACGTCATGATATGTCGCTTGTGAGATATTCAGGATGTTTTACCACCGCACAATCGTCAAAAATACCTCTATCGAAACAGAGGAGTAGAACATCATGAAAGAGTCTTTAAACCCAAACAGCACTCAAGCTGCACAACATTCCACGTTGAGTCAAACGATTGAAATTTATAAACGTTTGGAAGATGACCTATCTTCTTTCGCACTGCTAAAGCCAGAAGAGATGACGCTGGAAATAATATGTGAGGCGGTAAGCCGACGTGGCACGCTCCTAGAGCAGGTTCTTGAGCCACGAATAACGCGCGAAATGTGCTTGCTAGCCATCAAAAACGATTTTAAAAGCCTGCTCTATGTGCCAGAAAAATTCATCGATCAAGCCTTTGTTGATTTCACGTGTATGCAATTAGACAGAACCGGCTCTTTTTATGAGGAAGACACTTACAAGCAGCTCTACCAGAAATTACCCAAGTGCCTACTGACACAATGGCACTACGAAAAGTTGATTGCCTCTAAAGGAGTGTTTTTGAAGTGGCTTTCAAGTGAGGTCATTGACTATGACCTGTGCTATGAGGCGTTGGTCTCCGATGGCATGTTACTTAAGTATGTACCTAATCACTTCCTCGACAAACCTATGTGTTACCTAGCACTTCATGATGACAGTGATGCACGCGCTTTTGTTCCCGACGCGCTGTGGGACAATCATTGTGAACGCATTCTCGCTAGAGAGGCAAAAGGTTGTCATTGGTTCAGCTATTGAATCGTCGATTTTTAGCACTGCCTAACTTTATTGCCTAGCAGCGAACAAGCTTACGCAGTCTGAAGCACATTTTATGGTTACCTCTTAGAAGTGGGAAAGTGGTTATGCGATTAGAAAAGAAGAAAATTGTGGTATTTACTGGGGCTGGGATCAGCGCAGAAAGCGGCTTAGCGACCTACCGAGATAGCGATGGGTTATGGAATCAACTGCCTGTGGAGAGTCTCGCTACGAAACAGGCATGGCAAAATAACCCTGAGCTAGTTTTAGCGTTTTATAACGAGCGCATTGCGAAGGCTAATGCCGCCAAGCCTAACGCCGCGCATTTGGCGATTGCCGAGCTTGAGCAATGCTTTGATGTTACTGTTATTACCCAAAATGTAGATGACTTGCACGAAAGAGCAGGGAGCACCAAAGTTTTTCACCTACATGGTAGGCTCAATTTTGCCCAAAGCAGTGCGGATGCGTCGCTGGTCTATCCTTGGCATGGAAAACCCATATTGACGGGGCAACAATGCGAATTAAATAGCCAGCTTCGCCCCAACATCGTTTTGTTTGGCGAACAGGTTCCCCATTTAGACGAAGCGCGAAAGCTTATCAAAGAGGCTGATAAAGTGCTTGCGGTGGGTAGTTCATTGACGGTTCAACCCGCAGCACGATTACTGAACAAAGCCCGTTTTCACGCAGATAAGGTCCTTATATCAAAAGAGATAAAGAAAAAGCCGTTTGGTTACCAATTCATTCGTGGCAATGCATCAAACCTTGTACCTGTGGTGTGCTCGAACTGGATGCGCGAAGCGCAGCACCAAAAAATAGAGATATAAAGAAATATTAATATCGGGGAAGTTTCCCCGTATTAACGGATTAGGATTTTCTAAGGAAAAATGCGGCTCATGATTTTATGGGTATCATTCCGCTAAAATCGTTTTGGGGCATAATCGAGCTAGATTCTAACCCTTATCGATCGCCCCACTACGCATTATACCCATAGTGTTAAATAGCTTTAGTTAGCTTTTTCATACTTCGTTGTCCGGCGCAGCGCTTGGAGCAATACTTCACGTCATCCCACACACGTTCCCATTTCTTGCGCCACGTAAACGGGCGCTCACACACAACACAGGTTTTCGAAGGTAACGTTTTTTTCTTCATTCAGTGTCCACCAATATCATCAATCTGGCCTTACGTGTCGTTTAAGTAAGCGATGCGCTTCACGTTGTACTTCGGGCAGCTTTCGCCTGCACAATTGAATACACCTGACGAAGACTCAAATTACCCCACGCTAAGTAGGCAGAAACCCAAAAACATCGATTGCATCCAAAAACAAATAGCGACAATCCGACTTTGTGGGTGCGCATGATTGTGACTATTGGTTCGACATCCAACGTCTTTTCTTTTGATCCGTGATGGAAAGAATCTACGAAGCGAACGAGCAATTAGATTGTTAGCGGCAGAAAATTAAAGACCCTATCGGGTAAGCATCTTAAAGACATCGCAAAGAAATGAAGCACATAGGAAAACGAGAGTGCAAACCATGTATTACTATTTAGACCAGCCACCAATTGCGGCAAGTATTGATAGGCAATGATTGCTCGCTTGGGTGTCGAGCATTAGCATTTCTCCAACTATAGAGAATCGGATATTGACGTGAAAACAAACATGCTAGCTTTTTTGGTCACATCAGCACTTTTATCTTTCACCGCTCGCGGTGAATATTCAGGGACAGCAACTGTTATCGAGGGAAGCGCTGACGTAAAAGTTGAAAACTTATATATATGCGAAAACGGAAGATCTCGTCCATCACCTATCGGTGAAAAACAAAGTGACGGGCAAACGTTCGTCGTGCCAGCAGACGTGCAGTACGAAGAGCAAAAGTTTGCAACCAACCTCTACGATCAGTGTTCAAACGTCAAACCCGGCTCTCTGGCTGATGTTGATGTGTCGGCAGTGCCTGTTGTTGAAGTCGATAGCGATGGCGAGATAGTGACGGGATATATTTTTGCGGACAATTACTTCGAGCTTTACATTAACGGCACCCTGATCGGTGTTGACCCTGTGCCTTTTACGCCATTCAACTCCAACATTGTCAGATTCAAAGTCAACAAGCCATATGACATCGCCATCAAGGTGGTGGATTGGGAAGAAAACTCAGGGCTGGGAAGCGAAAATAACCGTGGGAAGCGTTATCACGCCGGCGATGGTGGCTTAATCGCGAGCTTTACTGATGGAACGAAAACCAATGGTGATTGGTCAGCACAGACATTTTACACGTCACCGATTACCGATCTAAATTGTGTTGAAGAAAACGGCCAACATCGAATCACTGCGACATGCGACACGGACGGTTCTGACAGTTATGTGACAACTTACTCTTTGCATTGGGGTGTACCAAACGGTTGGAAAGCCAATGACCAGTTTGAGGCTTGGCCAAAGGCCACGGAATTCACGGAAGACGACATCGGCGTAAACAACAAAAAAGCCTACATGAACTTCCAAGAGCAATTCACAGGTTCTGGCGCGAAATTCATTTGGTCAAAGAACCTTGTTTTAGACAACCTCGTTCTATTCAGATACTCAGTAAAGTAATCGCGAGTAACGTTTAAACCAAACAGTTAAAACCCAAAAAGCGCCTTGGTCTCCCAAGACGCTTTTTTCGTTTTCATTCACGCTAACCGAATACTAAAACCAGCGCTCTAGCGACGATTTATCTAATTGCTTGAACGCGCGATTCAAGGTTTGCGCCAGTTCTTTGTAACGAGGGCGACTTTTGATGGGTTGTACTGCCCCACCTTCACTCACAATTTTCTCGTGCAGCTCGCGATACCAACCCGCCAATGCCGGCGGAAGTTGCGTGTCCCGACGTCTTCCCAGCCACCACATACCCTGTAGTGGCATACTCAATGCAAACAACGCCATGATCATTGCTTGAGGCAAGCCTGAGTAATTATTAAAGGCCATTTGCATCAATACACTCATCACTGCGACAGCAGGCATCACTTTGGTAGCAAACTGTGTTGCTCGAATCACCCGGTTTTCTGGGAACATCGGTGCCAATTCTTTTCGGATTGGCCATTCCGTCATGTATTTTTGACCATCACGAAAACTGTTCCACATCGATTTATTGCTCATACGGTGCATACCTCCCAGCGATGTCTCTGTATTGTCAGCTAAAATCCTGCTGCAAGCTTTAAAATAAAGTTTATAAACATTAATTCAAATCAATAATGACTTAAAAATTTTTGTTATCTGCCGCAAGTATCGCTATCCTTAGCCGACCTAAATCAATTGTTGCTCGGATTTGATTATCTCGCAACCACAGAAACGCCAAATGGATGACCGGCAGCGCAACAAATCACCAACGATGGTGAGCCTGTAGGTTAGTCTGTCTGGCGTTTTTCGTTGCATATCAGGGACCGATGAGCGATGCATCTATTCCGCGACAAATTTTTTGCTTATTGCTTTTGTGAGAAGAATAGTGACTTTTTTATCTACTATCCTTCTCCGATTAGTTAACAAACTCTATTTTACATCGAATAGGTAGTATTAAATGTCTAAGCTGGTTCTTGTTCTTAACTGCGGCAGCTCATCGCTGAAATTCGCTATCATTGACGCACAAACAGGTGATGAGCACCTGTCTGGTCTGGCGGAGTGTCTACACCTGCCAGAAGCTCGCATTAAGTGGAAATTGGACGGCAAACACGAAGCTCAACTGGGCGAAGGTGCTGCACACAAAGAAGCACTGAGCTTCATCGTTGAAACCATTCTGGCTTCTAAGCCTGAACTGGCAGAAAACTTGGGCGCAATTGGTCACCGTGTTGTTCACGGTGGCGAGCAGTTCACGCAATCTGCACTTATCTGTGACAGCGTTCTGAAAGGCATTCAAGATGCGTCTAGCTTCGCACCGCTTCACAACCCAGCACACCTTGTTGGTATTGAAGCGGCTAAAGCTGCATTCCCAGAGCTGAAAAACGTTGCAGTATTTGACACCGCGTTCCACCAAACTATGCCAGAAGAAGCGTACCTATACGCGCTGCCATACAAGCTGTACAAAGAGAACGGTATCCGTCGTTACGGCATGCACGGTACTTCTCACTTCTTCATCGCGCAAGAAGCAGCAAACCTACTTGGCAAGCCAGTTGAAGAACTCAACATCATCAACTGTCACCTAGGTAACGGCGCATCTGTATGTGCAATCAAAAACGGTAAATCTGTAGACACTTCAATGGGTATGACGCCGCTTGAAGGTCTGGTCATGGGTACGCGTTCTGGTGATCTTGATCCTGCGATCATTTTCCACCTGCACGATGCACTGGGTTACAGCGTTGAGCAAATCAACAACATGCTAACCAAAGAGTCTGGCCTTGCGGGTCTGACTGAAGTGACTTCTGATTGCCGTTTCGTTGAAGACAACTACGGTCAGAAAGAAGAAGCAACCCGTGCGATGGACGTATTCTGTCACCGTCTGGCTAAATACGTAGCAGGTTACACTGCATGTCTTGACGGTCGTCTTGACGCAATCGTATTCACTGGCGGTATCGGCGAGAACTCTGGCCCGATCCGTGAATTGGTTCTGAACCGTCTGGCTCTGCTGGGTGTTGAAGTTGACCAAGCACGCAACCTGAAAGCACGTTTCGGCGGCGAAGGCGTTATCACTACAGATAGCAGCCGTGTTCCTGCGATGGTTATCTCTACCAACGAAGAACTGGTTATCGCTCAAGATACTGCACGTCTGACGGGTATTTAATCAGTATTTGACGTGAACTTGCGACTGGTCAATGCGATCAGTCGTTTCAATTTGGCATAGTAATAGGCCACATTGAACACATTCACAAAGCCTGCCTCACGCGGGCTTTGCTCCTGACGTAGTAAAGAGGAATTAACCGTGTCCCGTACTATTATGCTCATTCCAATCGGCGCTGGCGTTGGCCTAACAAGCATTAGCTTAGGCGTATTGCGTGCGATGGAACACAAGGGCGTTCGCGTTTCGTTTTTCAAGCCAATCGCGCAACCTCGCCATGGCGACAATCAGCCTGACCTGACCACCACAATTATCGAAGCTAACAGCAGCATGAAAGTGGCTGTGCCACTCAGTATGGCAAAAGCTGAAGCGCTGATCCGTACTGACCAAAATGATGTGTTGATGGAAGAAATCATCGCACGTTTCAAAGAAGCCACTGCTGATACAGAAGTCGCGCTGATTGAAGGTCTAGTACCGACACGTAACCACCCGTTCGCTAACCAAGTGAACTACGAGATCGCGAAAACACTGGATGCGGAAATCGTGTTCGTGGCGACGCCGGGTACGGATAACCCATCGCAGCTTCGTGAGCGTATTGAGGTTGCGGTATCTAACTTCGGTGGTTCGAAGAACAAAAACATCTCTGGTTTGATCATCAACAAGCACAATGCGCCTGTTGACGAAGAAGGCCGCACTCGCCCTGACCTGTCTGACATCTTTGACGAGTCAAACGCGGCGAAACCAACCAACGTAGAAGTGATGGAGATTTTCAACTCTAGCCCTATCCGCGTTCTTGGTTGTGTGCCTTGGAGCATCGATCTTATTGCAACACGTGCAAGCGATTTAGCGGCGCACTTGAAAGCTGAGATCGTAAACGCAGGTGACATTAATACGCGTCGTATTAAGAGCATCACGTTCTGCGCACGCTCTATTCCAAACATGATCGAGCACTTCCGTCCGGGTTCACTGCTGGTGACTTCAGCAGACCGTCCTGACGTTATCGTAGCGGCATGTCTGTCTGCGATGAATGGTCTTGAAATCGGCGCCCTGCTGCTAACTGGCGGTTACAACATCCCAGAACAGCTTCAAGGTCTTTGTGCGCGTGCGTTTGAATCTGGCTTGCCAGTATTCACCACCAAAGGTAACACTTGGCAGACATCTCTGAATCTTCAGAGCTTCAGCCTAGAAGTGCCTGCTGACGACAAAGAGCGCGTTGAGTTCGTTAACGAGCACGTAGCAAGCCACATCGACGGCAACTGGATTGAATCGCTTTCTGAAGGTTCTGTTCGTGCGCGTCGTCTAAGCCCACCAGCGTTCCGTTACCAGCTTACTGAGCTTGCTCGTAAAGCCGCTAAACGTATCGTTCTGCCTGAAGGCGACGAGCCACGTACAGTGAAAGCAGCATCAATTTGTGCTGAACGTAAAATCGCTGAGTGTGTGCTTCTGGGTAACCCTGATGAAATCCGTCGCGTAGCCGCTCAACAAGGTGTTGAACTTGGCGCTGGCGTCACCATCATCAACGCTGACGAAGTGCGTGAAAATTACGTCGCGCGTTTGGTTGAGCTACGTGGTTCGAAAGGCATGACGGAAGTTGTGGCTCGCGAGAAGCTAAAAGATTCAGTATTCCTTGGCACCATGATGCTTGAAGCGGGTGAAGTTGACGGTCTGGTTTCTGGTGCGGTTCATACCACAGCAAACACCATCGTTCCTCCGTTCCAAATCATCAAAACAGCCCCTGATGCCTCTATCGTATCTTCAATCTTCTTCATGCTTCTGCCTGATCAAGTGCTTGTATACGGTGACTGTGCGATCAACCCAGATCCAACGGCTGAGCAACTTGCTGAAATCGCTATTCAATCTGCTGATTCTGCAGCGGCATTTGGTATCGACCCTCGCGTTGCAATGATCTCATACTCTACTGGTGAATCTGGTAAAGGTGCAGACGTTGATAAAGTACGTGAAGCAACGAAACTGGCACAAGCGAAACGTCCTGATTTGATCATCGACGGTCCGCTTCAGTACGATGCAGCAATCATGGAAAACGTAGCCGCTTCTAAAGCGCCTAACTCTCCTGTTGCGGGTAAAGCTACCGTGTTCGTCTTCCCTGACTTGAACACCGGTAACACCACGTACAAAGCGGTACAGCGTTCTGCTGATTTGGTTTCTATCGGTCCTATGCTGCAAGGCATGCGTAAGCCGGTAAATGACCTGTCTCGTGGCGCACTGGTAGACGATATCGTTTACACCGTGGCACTGACTGCGATTCAAGCGAAACAAGCTGACGACGCGGAAGCGGCGGCAGAATAAGCCAGGCGCTTATTGATAAAAAAAGCCGATGCTGATGCATCGGCTTTTTTGTCGGTCGCGGTTTGTGATTCCACCCATCGGCTACCCGTCCGTTTAACCCTAACCTATCGCCAATGCCGGCGTTGTTGCTGGCGAATCCCAAAGTTCAATCCACTCTGGTCGCGCATCAACCACGGTAAGAGAAATCCCGTCAGTATCCAATGTTGTTGCAAACGTCCCCACTAGGGTTCGCGCAACGGGCATTCCCTTTTCAGCCAATACTTTTTGGGCTTCTTCTAAAGCAAGATCCAGATCAGAAGCAAGGGCAGCACCCAGGCCATTGACCATCAAGATAGGCTGAGACGATGCGGCTTCCAAAGATTGCAGAATATCGTCGATCATTTTGGGAATGAGAACATTGATGGGCGATCTGGGAATACGTGAAATACCTAACTCACCATGTATACCCACACCATATTCCACTTCATGGCTTTCTAAAGACCCAGCCATTTTTCGAAAAGAGCATGTCGAAAAAGCAACGCCGATTGTTCGCGTGCGAGAAACAATGTCATCACCCAGTTCAGCCAAGGCCTCAAGCGTCAAGCCACGCTCTGCGGCAGCGCCCAGCATTTTTTCTACCACCACCACGCCCGCCAACCCTCGCGCGGAATCCCTATCCGATTGCGTCGCGTCATCGTTGACGAGAACCATCAAAGTATCACTCTCCGAGAGCTCTGCTGCTATTTCAAAGTTCATCCGATCCCCTTGATAATTTTTCACGATCAAAAGGACGCCCTTACCGGTATCAGATTGGTGAATAGCGGATGTAATTTGATCGGGAGAAGGTGACGTAAATATTTCGCCAGGGCACGCTGCATCAAGCATTCCTTCGCCCACAAACCCCGCATGCAGAGGCTCATGACCCGAGCCACCGCCAGAAACCAATGCCACTTTATTTTTCTGATAGTGGGGATGTCGAAAGACAACCAAAGGATCCCACTGAATGACGATGTTATCTTGATGGGTCTGTTCAAATTCCTTTAGGCGGCTTTTTACAGAAATGTCTTTGCTATCCTTTGCCATTTGATTTCGTCTCAATCTTCAAGAGATTCGAACTAAGGTGTTTTAACCGTTTCAATCGTTGCTACTAACTGCTTAGTATAATCTTGAATCGCCTTTTTGATGGCGGTGTTACTTTTCTCACTGCCCATGTCTGGAAATGAAACGGAGCAATGCACCATCTGCACTTTCTTATTCTCTAACGCTGACCGATTGGGGTGAGCCTCGGTATAAGCAGCGAGGAACTGACTCTCCTGCTCATCTGAAAACATGCAGACGTCAAAAATTTTGGGGATATGCTTAAACGGGATCGGCGTG
Organism: Enterovibrio sp. FF113; assembly: GCF_041439165.1. Lineage (NCBI taxonomy): Bacteria > Pseudomonadati > Pseudomonadota > Gammaproteobacteria > Vibrionales > Vibrionaceae > Enterovibrio > Enterovibrio sp. FF113. Next base: position 168,779 of record NZ_JBGONO010000007.1, read on the forward strand.
TTGTACTCAGGGTTTGAAATCTGAGAAATAAAACTGCGATTTTTTCCTAACGCCTCCGCCAAGCGCTGCCGAATACCAGAAGGGCGCTGTTCAATAACGGTTCTAAGGATGACTTTGTATTTAGAGACTTTCGACCCTTCACTGCTCATGCATTACCACTCGTGAAACCCAATATGACAAACTCGCTTTGCATTGTGTTATCCATCTAATTGGAGAGAAATCAGCATATCAGATGCAGGATCAATCACCAATTGGATAGCCAGTTATCTATTCTCTCGTTGCTGACAGTCGACACCTTCGAGGCAATCCACGATCACAGACATCGCGGCGATCTTATCTTGTCCTGATGCCCTTATGTAAACGGGATAGTCCGAACGTAGCTTTAACCGCACCAAAGCCGCCTGACGTGTCGCACACACCCAAGGGCCATCAACCGTTTCAGCCAGCTCAACCCTCGCGTCATACCCTTGCATTAAGCGAGCTAAGCGGGCGGCTGGACGCACATGCAGGTCGAAACCACCTGTTAGCCAAACCTTGGCTTTTACATGTTCTTCCATTATCCACCAGCATGATTGAGTTCATTGGCCGCCAATTCGACTTGCTTGAGGCTTCCCCCAGCAACGGCCTTGTAAGATGCCACGATAACGCCTTCGACAAGCGGCGCATCGATAATTCTCACCACTTTGGCTTTTTCTGGCGAAAGCATGTCAATGGCGACTTCACTGTTAAGTTCCGTGCTGCCCATATCAACGAAGATCGCCACACCCGCAGGAGACCACACAGAGGTTATCGCGTCATAAATGGCATCAGCATTGCAACCGAGTTGACCATCAGACGCTCCCCCCGTCCATGCGATAGGCACAGCGTCGGTCACAATTTGTGTTGCCATATCAGCAACGCCTTGCGCCACGAGCCGCGAATGCGAAACGATCACTAAGCTAATCGGATTGTTCAAGGTTCGTCATCTCCATCATTCCATTCATTGCAGCTTTCATCGCTAGCATACAAGAGCAAGCACCGGGATCGATATGCCCCACGCTTCTCTCACCGAGGTATGCCGCTCTCCCTTTTTGCGCAAGCAGATTTTTTGTGTTTTCACAGTGGGTTTCAGCGAGACGCTGAACAATAGGCCACGTATCAACGCCAAGTGCTTTCGTCTCAAAATGCCAATATGCAGCAAAAGGAACCAGCACATCCAACATGGTTTTATCACCCACCGTGGACTTCCCTCTTCGTTCAACCGATTCAACCCCAAGGTAAAATGCCGCATCAATGGATTTACCTTGGTTGAGCGCCTTGCCCCAGGTTAAAAACAAGGTGCCATACAAGGCGCCAGAGGCGCCACCAATGTGCTTTAACACGCATTCGCCTAGTGCCTTTAGAAAGGCGTCATCCATTAAGTGTCGCCACTGCGGTGCGGCTTCCAAAACGGCTTCCGCGCCCCTAGAGATGTTAAACCCATGGTCACCATCTCCAATCTCAACATCTAATCGCGTAAGCAAATCTTGATGAGAGAGCAAATCATGACAGACTCGATTCACTATCTGCTCTCGCCATATCTGTTGACTAATACGTTATCCCTCGCAGTCTCAGACCTGCTTTATCAAATAAAACCGGATTCATAAAATCGAACGACACACGCTCACTTGGTTTCAACGTGGTATTTGAAGGCACCAACATTGTGATTTTCTCTTGATGAAAATCCAGATGCAGATGGCATTGATCCCCCAAATGTTCCACTCGTCGCACGACCGCCGAATATTTTCCTTCCCCGCTCGCCTTTAACAACAAATGCTCGGTTCTCACCCCAACGAACGCCACGTCTTCCTCAGAGAAATGTTCATCGAAACATTGCTTCGGCAACACATTGATTTGAGGTACCCCCAGTCTCGTCGCGACATAGTCACTGTTTGGGTTGCTATAGATTTCCTTTGGTGTGCCGACTTGAACAATCTCGCCGTCTTTCAGCACACCAATACGATCACCCAGCGTCATGGCTTCAATTTGATCGTGTGTGACATAAAGTATAGTGGCACCAAGCTCTTGCTGAATCCGCTTCAGTTCAACCCTGAGATCCGCACGCAGTTTTGCATCCAACGATGATAAGGGTTCGTCCATCAAATACAGCGCGGGGCGGCGAACTAACGCACGTCCAATAGCGACTCGTTGCATTTCACCACCCGACAGTTTCGTTGCTTTGTTTTGCAGCTTATGGCTAATCCGCAGCACTTCAGCCACTTTCCCGATACGTTTTTTGATGTCGGCTTCAGGCATATTTCGGATTTTCGAACGCAGCGGAAAGGCCAAGTTGTCATAAACACTCATATGAGGATAAAGCGAATATTGCTGAAAAACGAAAGCAACATCTCTCTCAGAGGGAGCCACGGAATGCATGTTTCGATTCGCTAACGTGATATCGCCCTCGTCACACGTTTCTAGCCCAGCCGCCAAACGCAACAAGGTCGTTTTACCTGCGCCAGTTGGCCCAAGCAACACCATAAACTCCCCTTCTTTAACGTCTAAATTGATTTGCTTCACCGCTTCAATATCACCAAAGCGTTTAAAGACATGATTAAATTTAAGCTTGGGCATGGTATGCCTCCTCATAACGCGTGTTCATTATCACTTGATCTGTTTCGCGATCGAATACCGAGGTATGTTCAGGGTTTAACTGAAGATAAACTTGCTGGCCTCGCTCAACATCGATGTGGCTATCAACACGCGCTTTTAATTTTCCAATCATTGAGTTAATTGTCAGTACTTGTGTTGTTCCCAAGTATTCAACGGCATCAATCATTCCTTTCAAGTGGGAGAACTCAACCAATGATACATGCTCAGGGCGGACGCCCAATGCCAGTTTCTTGGTTTGAACCCCCTCAACAATGCGCGCAACGGCAATCTTGATACTGTTGATGCAGACAGAGTCTGCTCCCTGCGCAACGCTCCCTTCAAACTCAATGATGTTCATTGAGGGTTCCCCGAGAAATTTGGCGACAAATATGGTGTTGGGAAAATCGTAAATAAACTGTGGCGCTCCCACTTGTTCTATCACGCTATGGTTCATCACCATGATTTTATCGGCCATCGACATCGCTTCTAATTGGTCATGCGTAACATAAACCGTCGTTGCCCCCATTCGATTGTGCAGCTCTTTGAGCTCAGAACACATCAGGTGGCGAAACTCACTGTCCAACGCACCTAAAGGCTCATCCATCAAAAAAGCCTGTGGTTTTCGGATGATTGCCCTACCCAGCGAAACGCGCTGTTTATCACCGCTAGATAACCCACCGACAGGGCTGTCTAGGAGATGCTCAATACGTAAAATGTCGGCCACTTCCGCGACCCGTTCTTTTATTTCCGCTCTCGCGACACCCTGACACTTCAGCGGGAAGCTGATGTTTTGACGAACATTCATGTGCGGATAGAGTGCGAACATCTGAAAGACAAACGCAATATCTCTCTGGCTTGCGCGCAGAAATGAAACGTCATCTCCTTCGATTTTTATTTGGCCTGAGGTAGGTAACTCCAGCCCTGCAATCATCCTTAATGTGGTTGTTTTCCCGCACCCAGAAGGACCGAGTAAGACAAAAAACTCACCATCATTAATCGTAAATGTCGAATTTTTTACCGCGACAAAGCGATCAAATCGTTTGTGCAAATTAGCCACTGTAATATCAGCCATAAACTTCTCTCCTATTCTGGAAAATGGCTGACAATCAGAAAGCTGACTGTGCCGAACAAAATGACGCTGAACGAATATGTAAATGCGGTCATGACAAAAGGTTGCATCAGCATAAAGATGCCAAGCCCTATCAATACGCATGAGACATTTTCCAAGAAACCTCTACGCAGGTAGCGGCTGGTTAATAATCTATTTTTCATTACTTCCTCACTGCTCCAAACGTAATTCCTCGTAGCAGGTGCTTTCTGAGAACCACGGTAAACACAACAATTGGGATGAGGAACAAAGACGTGCCTGCTGCAACAGCCGGCCAATCAAGCCCTCCTTCACCGATAATGATGGGGATGAATGGCGGTGCGGTTTGGGCATTACCACTGGTCAACAGCAATGCAAACGCATATTCATTCCACGCAAACACCAAACAGAAAATGGCGGTAGACGCGATGCCCGTTGCCGCTTGTGGTAACACCACTTTGATAAAGGCTTGAAATCGGCTGTATCCATCAATCATTGCGGCTTCTTCATACTCTCGCGGGATCTCATCAATAAAGCCTTTGAGCAACCACACCGATAAGCTGACATTGACCGCGGTATACAAAATAATCATCCCAAGATGGGTATCTGATAGCCCTAACTGCCGATACATCAAATAGATGGGGATGGCGACCGCAATGGGTGGCATCATTCGCGTCGACAGAATAAAGAACAGCAGATCATCTTTTAGCGGCACCTTAAATCGTGAAAAACCATACGCTGCTAACGTTCCTAGGAATACGGCTAGAAATGTCGAACCGAAGCCGATGATCATCGAGTTGGTATACCGCCCTAAAAAGCGAGAAGGCCCCGTAATGACCATGTTTTGGTCACGAACGATTTCGTCATACCACGTCGAGGGTGGCGGCAACGATGCCATGTGCTCTTCGGTTTGACGCGAACGACTGGTGAACAAGTTAACGTACCCCTCTAAGCTGGCTTCGAATGTCACTTTAGGAGGGTAAGCAATGGCGTCAGACGGCGACTTAAAGCTCGTCATCAATATCCATATCAGCGGAGCAATGGAAATCACGCCGTAGAAAATGACTACCGCAGCTGCCATTTTTTTTGAGCGTCCGCTTGGCTCAATTACAGAAAATGCAGAATCACTCATCGACTTTTCACCTTATTCATCGCTTTAACATAGATATTTGCGGCACCAAATACGGTGACAAACAAAATAACGGCGAATGCAGAGCTATAGCCCGTCTTCCATTTTTCAAACGCTTCCCGCTTGAGATTAATTGACGCCAACTCTGTTATTGACCCAGGGCCTCCCGAGGTTAGCTGCACAACCATGTCAAACATTTTGAAGTTCTCTATTGCTCGGAATAAAATGGCTAACATCAAAAATGGCATCACCATCGGCAGAGTAATCGAGAAAAACTGACGTATATTTGAAGCACGGTCTACCTCGGCTGCTTCATAGATACTGCCCGGTATCGACCTCAACCCAGCGAGACAAATCAGCATCACATAGGGTGTCCACATCCATGTATCCACTAAGATGATCGACCACGGCGCAAGTGTGGTATCGCCAATCATGTCGACGGGACCAACATCCACAAAGAAGTTAACGACGTAAGAAAAGACACCAGATTGTGGCTGATAGAGATAGGTCCAAAATGTCCCTACCACGGCGGGTGCCATCATCATTGGGATCAAAATCAAGGTCGTCCAAAAACTGTGACCTTTAAAGTTTTTATTAATGAGTAGCGCAAGACCAAAACCAATAGTGAATTGGAGAATCATCGTCCAGCTGACAAAGTGCATCGTCGCTTGGAGATACCCCCAAATATCCTCATCATTTAAGATTTTTATGTAGTTCTTTAACCCCACCCATTCCACATCACGATCAAGTCTGTTCGCGCGGTAATTGGTAAAGCTCAGATAGATCGTCCAAATGAGAGGGAAAATGTTAATGGCTAACAGGAGTAGAATGGTGGGAGAAATAAACCACCAGGCCATTGCACGGTCAGACATCGACCACGTCTTCCGTGACGAGCCCTCCAATGCGTTGACAATATTGTCAGCACTCTGTATTGACTTCATTTTATTTACTTCCATGGTGCAACCGTTTTTGCGAGTCACTGAAGTTAAGCAGAGAGAGCGAGGCTCTCCCTGCCTCGGAGAATTACAGCTGTCCGCCGTCTTCTAAGATTTCCTGCCAGTCATCTTTCAGTTTTTCAAGAGCTTGCTCTGGTGTGCCCTTGCCTGCGACGACATAGTCATGAAGTCGTTTTTGCATTGCCTGAAGAAGTTCTGCGTAGTTCGGCTCCTGCCAAAAATCTTTCACGTTTGACATCGCTTCTACAAAGTCGGCAGCAAAAGGTGCAGTACTCGCAAAATCGGGATGCTCAACCACCGCTCGGTGTGCAGAGTAACCACCCAGTGTCCACCAGTCTGATTGCACCTGAGGTTGGGCGAACCATTTGATGTATTGCAACGCTAAGTCTTTCTTATCCGAATAAGAAACCACAGAGATGCCTTGCCCACCCAGTGTTGAACCTTCGGTAGTTTGTTTTGGGTTTAAGAAAAAGCCCGAGTTTTCACCCCCAACGTTGGGGTCTTTGACAATGCCAGGGAAGAAAGCGAACCAGTTCATTTGCATGGCAACCTGACCTGATTTATACGCATCAAGGTTTGCCACCATATAGGCATTCGAGTGGCCTGGCGGGGTGCAGCAATCATACAGTTCCTTGTATGCTTTCAGACCTTCTGCCGCTTCGGGACTATTTACAAAGCCTTCTAAATCATAAGGTTTGTTAGGGTTTTGATATTGAAAGCCATGTGCATAGAGCGCTGATGTCGCCCCCATGGTAATACCTTCTGAGCCACGTTCGGTGTAGATAGCCGCACCGTAGACTTTTTGGCCATCAATCTCTCGACCTTGAAAAAAGCTCGATACTTCTTTTAACTCTGTCCACGTTTTAGGCGGCGTGAGTTCTCGGCCAAATTCCATTTCAAATTGGCTCTGAATATCTTTTCTTGAAAACCAATCTTTACGATAAACCCAACCCAACGCATCACCCATTGCAGGGAGCGCCCAGTAATTGTCAGACCCTTTGGGCCAGGCAGAATATGCATCAACCGTTGCGGGGATAAAGTCACTCATGCTGATCCCTTCTTTTTCAAAGAAATCATTTAGCTTGATGTAGTGACCATTTTCAGCAGAACCCCCAATCCATTGGCTATCACCAATAAGCAGGTCGCAAAGCTTGCCGCGAGAGTTCAATTCATTTTGGAAACGGGAAGAAAAACTCGTCCAAGGTACAAATTCGAAATTCATTTCGATACCTGTCTCAGACGTAAAGTCTTTTGAGAGTTCAACGAGTGCATTGGCGGGATCCCAAGCAGCCCAGCAGAGTGTTAAAGATTGCTCCGCACTCTGCGCGGCAGTACTACTTACTCCGAGTCCGATTGCTGTTACCGCAATGACGGCATTTAACTTGTGCCTCAATTTCATTAGATCAGCTCCTTTTGTTTCTTCCTTGAACCTTTTTGGTTCATTACAAATCCTGTCTGAGACCATCTTCATCCAACGATTCTCTGGTGCGTGACCGCAGATCAGGTTCCATCTCGACGAAGATTGTGTTCAATAACCAAAGTTCACTAAACACACAAAAACACTGAGCCAACGCTTAACAAAATGCAAGCTATATTTAACTTAATAATAACAATTGATTTTCATCCATTTTTAAATAAATAAAAAACAATAACTTAAAGACATTTAGTGTTTAACAGTAAAATTACACCGTTGAGTTTCATCGTAAAAGTGTTATGTTTACCTCACGAGATCAATCATAAATCACTAAACTTTTTGTTCAGCTTTAGAGTCTAATGTTTAGTAAATCAGGGAGTAAGATGAATGAGTCGTTTCTATGCACATGACAACCAACACGTGCCTTTAGCTATCCAAGGCTATCTCGCAAGCAATGCCCATCGCCCACTCGCGATGCTGGAAGGAGAGCAGAGCATTAAGGTGGTTATCAGAACTGATTGGGACAAAAGCAAGGTTGCGATTTTGTCAGGTGGCGGTGCGGGTCATGAGCCAGCACATGTTGGGTTTGTTGGACAAGGAATGTTAACGGCTGCCATTGCAGGCGACGTATTTTCCTCTCCAAGCGTTGAAGCGATCCTACAAGCGATTGTCGCGACAACAGGGAAAAGCGGCTGTTTTCTGATCGTGAAAAGTTATACCGGCGATCGCCTCAACTTCGGCCTAGCCGCGGAAAAGGCACGCGCCATGGGCTATCAGGTCGACATGATCATTGTGGGAGACGACATTGCACTGCCCGATGTGGCAAATCCACGCGGCATTGCTGGAACATTGTTTGTCCATAAATTGGCGGGGCATCTTTCAGAGCAAGGGAAAAGCCTCGAAGAGGTAGCGACGATCACGAAAGCAGCAGCCCAAGGCATTCACTCCATCGGGTTGGCGCTCTCATCGTGTGCATTACCTTATGATGAAACGGGAGAACTTAAGTATGCGCCGGAAATTGGGATGGGGATCCATGGTGAGCCAGGGTTCGAAAAAGTCGACATCGCCAATGCCAAACAAGCCGTCACAATGATGCTAAATAAACTGGCGCCGTATACCGGAGATCCCGATAAGCGTTTTGCTCTTTTAATCAACAATCTAGGATCAGCGACAGAGCTTGAGCTTCAAATTATTACTCAGCAAGTTCTTGCCTCTCCCTTGCAGAAGCAACTCGATATTGTGTTTGAACCCGGTGCATACATGACATCGCTGAATATGTATGGCATTTCTCTGTCTTTGATTGCACTAGACGACACCGTTCGTGAAGCCCTCCTATCCGATGTCGCGCCAACCGCGTGGCCAGCACCAGGTGTTTGTGGCGACGTTGCGCGGGTTCCAATGCATAACTTGACGACCCATACCTCGTATCTGTCAGAGGAGAATTCGACCGTTGAGCAACTCATTGTGCACGTGTGTCAGGAACTCGTAGCACAAGAGTCCTATCTCAATAACCTTGATGAAAAGGTCGGTGATGGGGACACGGGAACAACGTTTTCTAGTGCTGCGAAGGCTATTCTCGCCAAATTGGACAATGAAGGACTCCCTCTGAACACGCCAGAAAAACTCTTTCAATGTATAGGCCAAGAGCTCTCAACGGTGATGGGAGGATCAAGCGGTGTTCTTCTTTCCATTTTCTTTACCGCTGCGGCTTCAGCCAATAGTTCAGGTCACTCGCTCAGCAGCTCTCTTTTAAAAGGCATCGCCAAAGTGCAGCAATATGGAGGCGCTAAACTCAATGACCGCACCATGCTTGATGCCGCAATACCCGCATTAGAGGTGTATAGCGAAACCGGGAATCTCGAACAGGCCGCTCATGCCGCGCTTTTGGGTGCAGAAGCGACTGCACACATGACAAAAGCACGCGCGGGTCGTTCTTCTTATTTAAGGGAGGACAGTCTGAAGGGCAATGTAGACCCGGGCGCGATGGCTATTGCCAAGGTCTTTCACGTTATTTGGCGTTGTACTCAAGATCAAAAATAATCACTCAAATCACGATAAAGGAGCTTTGCCTCGCTCCTTTACTCTTTCGTTGACTGAGCGCTTAACCTGTTTTCTTTTTCAAATCTTTAAGGTGGTCTTCTGCAGTCAGAAAATCAAATTGGCCTATCGCCTCTTGCAAACGCTGGAATTCCTCAAGCTGGTTGCACCATTGCGGCAAGGCTTTCGCCAAAACAGTCACCTTATCCTGCACCTCAATATCAAACTCTTGCAAGCTAACCTGCAACGCATTGAGCTGCTCAACAAGATAAGCATCAAGCGGTTTGATTTCTTCGTCAACTTGCGGCTCAGGCGTTTCTTCCGCGCTAGCGGCTATTTCATCAAACTTTTCAATGGCAGCGATAATCATCGATTTCAGCACGAGCACTTCACTTTCTGACACTGGCTCGCCCGCGTTGTATTTGTCTTCCAACGCAGAGGCGACATCGGCCATTTCATCCGCGCCTATGTTGCTGCCGGCACCTTTACACGAGTGCGCCAAAATGCCTTTCTCGCTGTTGTCATCCGACGTCAGCAATTGCTCGACAGAACTCACCTGAGAATTGAGGAAAAGCGACAGGATTTTGAGATATTTTGCTTTGTTGCCCCCCAAGCGTTTAACGCCGTCAGCAAGATTGATACCAGGGACATTATCCACCATCAGGTCGAACATGGTTTCGGTGTATTCCATTGTTGCTCTCCTTCGGTTTTTTCCTGCCTCATCACCTTGTTGTTGCGGTTGCGATGTGAGTACGATTTCTGGCTCTGGTTCAGGTTTTGATTCTGGTACTAATTCCGTTTCTTTTTGCGTATCAGCTTGCACCTCAGCCTTAACTTCTGGCTCTGGCTCTGGCTCTGGCTCTGGCGCATGAGACAACGTTTTAGCCATTAACACTGCCTCACTATCAGCTTGGCGCTTTTCATCCAAAGAAGCCGCTTGGGATGTTGTGACCGATGGAGAAATCTCGGTTTCTGATGTGACAGATTCGATTGGAGGTGCCGCAGGATCACCTTTGGTTAGCCAATGAATTAAGCGATCTTTCAAGAGTTCAAAATTGATGGGTTTCGCGATGTGCTCATTCATGCCCGCTTCCCGACAGGCCGCCACATCATGGGCATCCGTATTTGCCGTCATGGCTAAAATCGGTAGCGCTGTCATCCCCATTTCTCGACGGATAATCTTTGTGGCTGTCACGCCATCTATCACGGGCATCTGCATGTCCATTAACACTAAATCGACGGCATGTTCTTTCAGTATTTGAATCGCCTCATCACCATTATTTGCCACCAATACATTGATGGGTAAACACTCCATGGCACCAATAGCGACTTCTTGATTGATCAAGTTGTCTTCAACCAGCAGCACCATGCGATCGCGTATCACCAACTCCCACTCAGGAATATCTTCAAGCTCTAACTCTGAGTCGCGATCATAAGCACTATGCCTGATTGGGGCGACAGAGTGGCGCTCATCGGTAATCGCACGAAGCAATGCAGAAGGAAGTGTCGGCAGGGCTAGCCATTTAAACGTAAAGGATGGGCGAGTTTCCGGCACATCCAAGCAGTGATCGGGGCCAGAAAGCAGCAATACCGATGGCGATGTCTTTAAGCCACTCAGAACAGAGGTCAATAACGACGTCATTTCTGCACTAATACCTGCCCAATCGACGACAATGTTTGCGTAATTCCCTCTTTCTATTCCTTTTTGACACTCTTCTAATTCAGCAAGATTACGACATTGACTGACGTTTGCTCCGGCATAAACGAGTGGGTCACAAATGTTGCCTTGCAGGGTCGTATTGGTTGCTATCACCAACACACTTTTTGTCGTTAATGCGCGCGACCATGCACCACCCAATCGCGTATTTCCCCTCACGCCAGACTGACAAGGCAGCGTGAAAGAAAGCATCGTTCCTTCACCAAGCCGACTCTCCACTTGAATATTGCCGCCCATCAGCGCCACCAACTCTTTCGCCAACGACAAACCGAGCCCTTTCCCCCCCTTGGAGCGAGACGTCGATGAATCGGCTTGAGAAAATGGCTGAAACAACAGATCGAGATCTTTTCGCTTAATACCGATCCCAGTGTCATTGACCGCAAATCGGATCTTCACATCGTCTTCGCGACGCGACTCCAAGGAAACAGAGATCGTGACCTCGCCTTCGTCAGTAAATTTGATCGCATTATCGCCGAGCGCCATCAATACCTGCGTCATGCGAACGGTATCCGCATCGATCACCTTTGGAATGTTCATGTCGACATTGACACATAACAAGAGGCCTTTTTCATCAGCGCGCTCACCCAATGTCTTAGTTACCGGTGAAAGAATGGTTTCAACATTACACTCCACCCATTCAATTTCGAGGTTGCCCGCTTTTACATTGGTAAAATCTAGGGTGGCATTGACCGCTTCCAATAAAGAATGCGCAGAGGTGACAACACGCCGTATATAACGCTGCTGCTTGGAGTCTAAGCCGCTATCTAGGGCAAGTTGAGACATACCCAAAATCGCGTTGAGCGGTGTTCTAAATTCATGAGACATGTTGGAAAGAAAATCGCGCTTAGCCTGATGCGATACCTGCGCAGATTTTTTTGCGATTTGTAGTTCCTTTTCTTTTTGCATTAACGCTTGTCGTTGTTCTCGCAACTCTTCTTGCGCGCGCTTATTCATGGCGCTGTTAAAGATTAACGCACCAGCGAGAGCAAGAAGAAGGATAACCAGCAATGTGATGATACTCGTTGCATCAGCCACAACGCTTTGATCAACCGGAGGAAGGCTCGTCCCCGACAAATATCCATGCTCTTCCTTGCCCAATACAGACAAAGGAAAAGACAATGTAAACACACCAAACAATTTTACTAGTTGGGTCATAGTCACCGCAGAGTGCTGTCTCAAACAGCACATTTCCATTATGTCGAATTGCAATCCGCCCGCGTCGAAATCAAAACGGGCACCTACCTTTGGGGCCGAAAAACATCATTCGCATGCTGCCAATAAACCAACAAGGCTTTCGTTGGTACATCAAGCATCTCGTTTTGACGCTAAATGCATGTCTCAAATTAAATTAATGCGACTCATAGTTGGAACATTATTAAGAGTAGACCTAGGATTGAATTAGTGAAAAGTGAATCAGGATCCCGTTGATGGAGTCACCGGAAAGCAAACAGAAAAAACGCGCAACCATCCTGGTCGTTGACGATACGCCCGAGAATCTCGTGTTCGTCAGTGAAATGCTGAAAGACAGTTATGAAGTAAAAGCAGCAACGAACGGCCAAACTGCGCTAGCTATCGTAGAGAAGTTTTCTATCGATCTCATTCTGCTGGATGTCGTTATGCCTGGCATGGATGGCTATGAAGTGTGTCGCCAAATTAAAGCGAAAAAGAGTGCATGCGACATACCCGTGATTTTTCTCACCTCAAAATCAAAAGCTGAAGACCAAGAATTTGGCTTTACCGTTGGTGCTGCGGACTACATTAAAAAGCCATTAAGTCCGCCCATCACGATGGCTCGCATCAAGATCCACCTAGAAAACAAAGCATCCCAAGATTTTCTACACGATCAAAATGAATACCTTGAAGCCGAAGTTCAACGTCGGGTGAAAGAGCTCAGTGTCATTCAAGATGTCACCATCAATGCATTGGCAAGTCTTGCTGAAACCCGCGATCAGGAAACGGGTAATCACATCGTACGTACACAATACTATGTGAAGATTTTGGCCGACCAGCTCTATTTGCGAGGCAAATACCCGGAGCTTGTGACTGCAGAATACATCACCATGGTGTTTAAAACCGCGCCGCTGCATGACATTGGCAAGGTAGGGATCCCTGACGCTATCTTGCTCAAGCCGGGCAAACTCACAGCAGAAGAATTCGAGATAATGAAAACCCACGCCAAGCTGGGTTATGACGCCATCGTAAAAGCGGAAAAAGAAGTGGACGCGCATTATCCGTTCTTGAGTGCCGCAAAAGAAATTTCTTATGGGCACCACGAGAAATGGGATGGTTCGGGCTATCCGCAAGGTCTGATCGGAGAAGACATTCCGCTCAGTGCGCGACTCATGGCTGTTGCCGATGTATTTGATGCGTTGGTGAGTAAACGCGTTTACAAATCAGCCATGTCGCACGATGAAGCGTTTGAAATCATTCGTGAAGGCAAAGGGACCCATTTTGATCCCATGCTGGTCGATTTGATGTTTGATATGAAAAACGATTTTATTAAAATTGCAGACACCTACAAAGACTAACCAACCGCCAACCAAACACCGACAGCCATCATTAATGTACCTGCAATACGGTTCATCAGCCGCACATTCCCACTTTTTTGTAGGAAATGGCGTAACGTGCGCCCACCACTCGCATACAACATCAAACAGCTAAACTCTGTCATCAAGATTATGCCGATCAGTACCGCTAGCTGAGGAGGAAGTGCAGCTTGAGGGTTAATAAATGGTGGCAGCAAGGACACCATAAATGCCCAGCCTTTAGGGTTGGCAATAGCAGTCACAAACCCTTGCGTTGCCAACGATAGTGGAGAGGTATTTCCATTCACTGATAAGTCATCTGGAATGGCCATTTTTCCGCGAGATAGCCACATCTGAATGCCCAGATAAAACAAGTAGGCACCACCAACGTACTTGAGCACCATGAACAAGCTCGGATAATTGAGCATGATCGCAGCGACACCGACCACTGACGCCAAAGAGACCAGCCCAACGCCAATCAGCTCACCCCACATCATATGCAGACTTTTTCTTACGCCAATACTCATGCCGAGCGTCATGGCAAAAGTCATACACATTCCAGGGGTCACTGAAACAAAGAAAAAGGTGGGAATAAACACCGCCAACATGGCGATATCAACAGCAGATGTCACGTTATCTCCAGACAAAAGCAAACTAAAAGTCGCTTAGTAGAAACTGTGCAGGGTCATTTCGTCAAGTGTAATTAATGAGACAAAAAAAGCCTCCCAAAAGAGGCTTTAAACTCATCAAAATTTATCCGTATACCAATTCAGGCAGCCATGTCGCGAGCGTTGGCCAATAGGCAAGCAAGCCCAGCATTAGAAGCTGAATGAAAATGAATGGTATAACGCCACGATAAATATCAGACGTTGATATGGAATCAGGCGCAACACCTCTCAGGTAGAACAACGAGAAACCAAACGGCGGGGTGAGAAATGACGTCTGCAGATTCAAGGCAATCATGATACCCAGCCACACAGGGTCAACACCCATGGTCAGCAGAATCGGCGCTACAATCGGAACAACCACAAAAGTGATCTCGATAAAATCGAGGAAGAAGCCCAATAAGAACAACACCAACATCACCAGTGCCATCGCGCCAAATACGCCACCAGGCAGACTTGTCAGAAAGTCTCTCACAATGTCATCGCCACCAAAACCACGAAATACCAAAGCAAAGAGTGACGCACCAATGAGGATCAAGAACACCATCGCCGTCACTTCAGTGGTGCTACGCAGCACATGACGAAGTATTGACAGATTAAACATGCCCTTGCTCATTGCCAAAATGATTGCACCCACAGAGCCGACAGACGCGGCTTCTGTCGGCGTTGCTACGCCGCCTAAGATTGAACCCAACACCAGAACAATCAACATCACAGGTGGGAACAATACGGTCAACACCTGCATCCAAAGCTCTTTGCTCACTTTGCGCTCTTCCGCTGGGATCGGCGGCACACGCTCAGGTTGCGTAATGGCAACGAAAATGAGGTAAAGAATGTACATACCCACCAGCATGAAGCCTGGGATCAACGCGCCCAAGAACAAATCACCAACAGTGACGCTGTCTGGCGAAAAAATCCCTTGGTCTAGTTGCGCTTGTTGATACGCAGAGGAAATGACATCCCCCAGCAATACCAAGACAATTGACGGTGGAATGATTTGTCCCAGCGTTCCCGAGGCGCAAATAATGCCCGTTGACAGCTTGGGGCAATAACCGCGCTTCATCATCGATGGCAATGAGAGCAAACCCATGGTGACCACGGTTGCGCCCACAATGCCGGTACTGGCGGCAAGCAGCATCCCAACGATCGTCACGGAAATACCTAACCCCCCCGCCAAGCCTCCAAACACTTGTCCCATGGTGTCCAGTAAGTCTTCGGCAATACGAGATTTCTCTAGCATGACCCCCATAAAAACGAACAACGGAATCGCAACAAGCAACTCATTGGCCAAGGTGCCTTGAATACGGTTGGGTATCGCTTCTAAAAAAGCAGGATCAAACGTACCCGTGACTGTCCCAATAAACGCGAACAAGAGCGCAGAACCGCCAAGCGTAAACGCGACGGGATAACCCACAAGGAGGACGCCAAAGGTAAACAGAAAAAGAAATAAAGCGAGGAATTCACTCATAACGCGTGCTCCTCGTCGTGGTCTTCGAGTTGTTTAGCAATGTCTTGATGCCCAGTAATCGTGAGTACTGATTTAAGGGCTTCAGCAATACCTTGTAAAATCATCAAAGCAGGCATCAATAAAATACTGGTTTTAAAAAGGTATTTGGCATCAACGCCACCCGCTTCTTGCGAGCCTTCCATGACGTGCCATGAGGCCGCTACGTAATCCCATGCGATATAGAAAATGAACGCGCATGTCGGAAGTAATAAGAACAAAAAGCCAAGCAGGTCGACCCAGGCTTTTTTCTGTTCAGACGCGGGGCGATAAAAAATATCAACGCGAACATGGGCGCCTTTTAACAGCGCGTAAGCAGCGCCAAGCATGATGACGTAGTTGTGAAAATAAAGGACGGATTCTTGCAGAAAAACAGATCCCGAGTTAAACAAATAGCGCATAACGACGACCACAAAGGTAATCAGCACAATGGCTAACACGAACCAAGAAACAAAACGTCCTGTCCAGTCACTAAAACGATTAATGCCCTTAATAAGGGCAATAAGACGAGGAGAGGCGGTATCCATACTACTACTCTAACTTCAGCCTTTTGGGCTTAATGGAAAAGAAAAAGAGGCTGCCATAGACAGCCTCTTAAAGGTTATTGCGGATTACGGGCATTCAACATAGCTTGCTCAGAAATAGCATGCCAATCAATCGCTTGGTCACGGAATGATTTGTAAGAGTTGTACACTTTCTTACTCACTTCATCCACTTCAGCTTGCTCGGCAACCACTTGATCCGCCAACACTTGCAGTTCACTCAGCACTTCCGCTGGGTAAGGACGAAGCTCGACTTTGTGCTCACCAATCAGGCTTTCCAATGCAGCGTTGTTACGGGCAGTGAACTCAGCCAACATGTCAGCATTCGCTACGCGCGTCGCCGCGAGAACGATAGATTGAAGATCTTTAGGTAGCTTATTAAACGCTTCTTTGTTGATCAGCGCTTCTAGCGTTGTACCTGGCTCATGCCAACCTGGGTAGTAGTAGTATTTTGCGGCTTTGTGCAGACCAAAGGCCAGATCATTGTATGGGCCAACCCACTCAGTCGCATCAATCGCGCCAGATTGCAGTGACGGGAATATCTCACCACCGGGCAGCAATACTGGTGTACCACCCGCACGTTTCAATACTTCACCGCCAAGGCCTGGAATACGCATTTTTAGACCTTCTAGATCGCCAATGGTATTAATTTCCTTGTTAAACCACCCCCCCATTTGCACACCGGTGTTACCCGCAGGCATAGGGATGATACCGAAAGGTTCATAGGCTTCAGCCCAAAGCTCAAGACCACCACCGTTGTAGATCCAACCGTTCATTTCTTGTGCTGTCAGACCAAAAGGAACCGCTGCAAAGAACTGACCTGCAGGCGCTTTGCCTTTCCAGTAGTAACCTGCACCGTGACCCAGTTCTGCTGTGCCGCGAGATACCGCATCAAACACATCCAGTGCGCCAACAAGTTCCCCTGCACCGTATACTTTCACGTCCAAACGCCCATCACTCATCTCGGTGATTAGCTCAGCAAGGTTATTTGCACCTGTACCTAGCCCTGGGAAGTTTTTCGGCCAAGTCGTTACCATTTTCCAACTAATTTTTTCTTGTGCTGCTGGCTGAGCCTGCGCACTTGCTTCCTGCTTTTCTTCACCACAACCAGATAGCAGCACACTCAGTGCGACTGCTGTTGCGGCAAGAAACGAACGACGTTTATACATGAGAGTTATCTCCTTGCTTGGGAAAGGCGAAAGGTTTAGCAGTACTGAAGGTTTACATCTAAAAGTAGGCACTGCCTTACTAACACGATACTCATCAATCACACCGATGAGTTAATGGTTTGTTGCGATAACTTTACCTATTATCGCAACCAGCAAGTAGTAAAAGGGCAAGGTTGTTTGAAGTTGGTCAAACAATGATCACTAGAAATATAAACATATGATAGATAACGCGCTCTGTGAGCGACCAATGACGTGCTACGCCGCGTCAACCTTATCCCTGCGCGTTGTGTTTACATTTTTTTGGTAGAGACGAAAATGCCTTCCCACAGGAAGGCATGTCATCGTGTTTTTTGTCGAAACAAAAAACGTTTTCGCGTTAACTTAACGCATCTTTAAATGTCACCATATATCGGCAAATCAACGCATCAATGACCCCCAAAGTCACCTTGAAGACCCAAGCCATTGGAAACGCAATATCCTGAAAACGATGCTGCAAACAATGACGTTCCACAACCCGATTTTTCCGATGGCGATAATGCCCTCAATGCAAGGCGAGCGAGAACATATCAACGGTTTTGAAGCATGTTGCATGCGGAAGAGTCGAGTAGGATCGTATTTATTAAGCGAATAGAATTAACGAAAGACCGTAGTGTAAATCGACATTAGAAACGTGCATTAGTGCAAAAACCAATCAGTTGTTTCACGAACAACAGAAATTTAATTACAAACCGTTCAGGTTTGGGTATTGCTATAGAGCCCTTCCCCGTAAGCATCCTGCCTTGCTGAGATTTCTTAAAACACAGTCTTTGTGCTTCCCTTAAATAAACGTATAGACGTCTAGCCGTAAAAATACCTATTGACTTGTCGTTCGACTATAAATAGCATCAAATTCCAGAGTGAGGAATAAAAGCAACGATTATCACTACATTTTAACGATTATTTAACACAATTTTGTCCAGGATGGATTATGATCGAAATTAGTCAGGTTAATAAAGAATTCAAGCAGGGCGTGAAAACAATTCATGCTTTGCGTGATATTGACCTTCACATTCCACAGGGCAGAATTTTTGGGGTTATCGGCGCATCTGGCGCAGGTAAAAGCACCTTGATTCGTATTGTTAACTTGTTGGAACGCCCAACAAGCGGAAGTGTGAGCGTCGATGGTGTTGAACTCACCCGCCTTTCAGCGTCAGAACTGACGCGAGAACGCCAAAAGATCGGCATGATCTTCCAGCACTTTAATTTGCTCTCTTCCCGCACTGTATTTGATAACGTGGCGTTGCCACTCGAATTAGCTGGCAAAGAACAGGCACATGTCCAAAAGAAAGTGACCGAGCTACTCGAACTGGTCGGCCTTGAAGACAAGCACGATACTTATCCTGCGAATCTGAGTGGCGGTCAAAAGCAACGCGTGGCGATTGCGCGCGCACTCGCCAGTGACCCAAAAGTCCTACTATGCGACGAGGCCACCAGCGCCTTGGACCCTGCCACCACCCATTCAATTTTGAATCTGCTGCAAACGATTAATCAAAAGTTAGGTTTAACTATCTTGCTGATCACCCATGAAATGGATGTGGTAAAGCGCATCTGTCATGAAGTGGCAATTATTGGTGACGGAAAATTGGTAGAAAAAGGCACGGTCGGCGATATTTTCGCCCATCCAAAAACCGAGCTTGCCCGCGACTTTATTCGCGCCACCCTAAACCTGTCGATTCCTCAAGATTACGCAGCGCGTCTGCAAGTTGAACACACAGGCTCACTGCCGCCCTTGGTGCGTCTTGAATTTACTGGCACCAGCGTGGATGCCCCATTAGTGAGCCAAGTTTCGCGCAAATTCAATATCGATGTGAGCATCCTAAGTGCAGACATGGATTACGCAGGCGGCGTGAAATTCGGCCTCATGCTGGCAGAGTTTTTCGGTGATGCACCAGATGTCACACGCGCATTGGAATACTTAAAAGAACACAACGTCAACATCGAGGTGCTTGGTTATGTCGCTTAATATTGCTGCTATTTCTGGCTGGTTCGCGGAAAACGAACGACTTGTAGGCTTATTGATTGATGCACTCGGCCAAACCCTCACCATGGTGTTTGTCTCTGGTTTCATCGGCTTTGTGTTTGGTATTCCTTTAGGTGTCTTGCTTCATCTGTCCAAACCACGTGGGTTGCTGGAAAACAAGCTACTTAATCGCAGCTTAGGGGCCATAGTGAACATTGGTCGCTCTATTCCCTTCATCATATTACTGGTTGCCATCATTCCGTTTACTCGCCTTGTGGTGGGTAGCTCGATAGGTACAGCCGCAGCCATCGTGCCTTTGATTGTTGGCGCTATTCCTTTCATTGCCCGTCTTGTGGAAGGTGCACTGATTGAAGTGCCTTCAGGTCTTGTTGAGGCGGCGCAAGCAATGGGTGCCACACCGCTGCAAATCATCCGTAAGGTTTTGTTACCAGAAGCCCTGCCTGGCATCGTGAACAGCGTAACGATCACCTTGGTCACGCTGGTGAGCTATTCCGCGATGGCGGGAGCCGTTGGCGGCGGTGGCCTGGGCGATGTCGGCATTCGCTACGGATACCAACGCTTTGATGGCACCGTCATGATGATCACCATTGTCATGCTCGTCATACTGGTGCAAATGATTCAATCGGCCGGTGATTACTTCGTAAAACGGGTCGACCACAGATAAATATAGAAAATCAAAAATAATGGAAATTTAAGCTCATAGGAGATGCGCAAATGACTTTCAATCTTAAAAAAATCGCCACCGCTTTAGGTTTAGCGTCAGCACTAGTACTCACTGGCTGTGGTGAAGAAAAAGCGGTCGATCTGACCAAAGTGAAAATCGGTGTGATGGCGGGTGCAGAAGAGCAAGTTGCCGAAATCGCAGCAAAAGTGGCAAAAGAAAAATATGACTTAGACGTGGAGCTGGTGACGTTTACGGATTACGTTTCGCCGAATGCAGCACTGGAAGAAGGCGCCATTGATGCCAATGCTTTCCAGCACAAGCCATACTTGGACCAGCAGATCAGCGACCGTGGTTACAAATTCACTATTGCAGGTAACACCTTGGTTTACCCAATTGCGGGTTACTCAAACACAGTGACGTCTGTTGAGCAAATCCAAGATGGCGCACAGATCGCGGTACCTAACGACCCAACAAACCTAGGCCGTTCTTTGATTCTTCTTGAAGAGCAAGGCTTGCTGACGTTGAAAGAGGGCGTAGGCCTTCAAGCAACGGTACTGGATATCGTAGGCAACCCAAAGAACTTGGATATTGTTGAGCTAGAAGCGGCGCAACTTCCACGCTCACTGGACGATGTGACCCTCGCAATCATCAACAGCACGTATGCAGCGACTATTGGTCTTTCACAAGAAAAAGACGGTGTCTTTGTTGAAGATAAAGAGTCTCCGTACGTGAACCTGATTGTGGCTCGCACTGACAATGTTCAAGCGCAGAACGTTCAGCAATTCGTTCAGGCTTACCAATCTGATGCGGTATTCAGTGCTGCAATGGACATCTTTGACGGTGGCGCAGTGAAAGGCTGGTAATCACTTACCTTTCATTTCGAACTAAAGCCTGTGCTCGTCACAGGCTTTTTCTTTTCTGTGTTACTGGTAACCATTCTCTCGCCGTGGTATCAACACTCAATCGCAGCATAACGACTGCCAACCCATCTCTTGTTAACTGAGCGAATATGGATATTCTCGCAACCTTTGGCCTATTTGTCGGCTCACTGATCTCAAATACTCTCGCCTCTCTCGCTGGCGGCGGCGCAGGCTTACTTCAACTTCCCCTGTTGTTATTCCTTGGTCTGACATTTTCTATCGCGCTTGCGACCCACAAAGTGGCGTCTGTTGCCCTTGGTTTGGGTGCAGCACTGAAACACTGGAGAAGCGGTAACCTCGACCCCGCACTCACGCTTTATGTGGTTTTAGCGGGTGCTGCGGGCGTGATAACAGGTGCGAATCTTATCTTGTTTGTACCCGGTCCTTTGGCAGAAGCACTGCTGGGAGCGCTGATCATTGCGCTCGGCCTCTATTCCCGAATGCGAAAAAGCTTGGGGCAAGATGCAGAGCCAAAGCATCGTGACACCTTGGGCTTGGTGATAGGCTGCATCGGGTTAAGTGTGATTGGCATACTCAATGGCTCTTTAACAGCGGGGACAGGGCTTTTCGTGACGCTGTTTTTGGTACGATGGTTCGGTTTAGATTACAAACAGGCCGTTGCGCTTACATTGGTCAGCGTCGGTATCTTTTGGAATGGATTAGGGGCGATAACACTTGCTGTCGCCGGCGCCAATATTTACTGGCCTTGGATACCCGCACTACTGCTTGGGTCGTTACTCGGCGGTTACTTGGGCGCTTACATGGCTGACAAGTACAGCAATCAGCTGATAAAAGTCGCCTTTGAGTGGCTCACGTTCGCTATCGGACTAAAACTGCTTTGGGGCGCATGGTAAGGAACATCATGGACAAAATGAATATCGATATTTACTACTGCCGTCAATGCAACTGGATGTTGCGATCGTCCTGGATGGCGCAAGAACTGCTTTCTACCTTTAGTGAGGAAATTGGCAGCCTTACACTTCACCCTGATACCGGCGGACGTTTTGAAGTCCACTGCAATGGGGTGATCATTTGGGAGCGCAAACGCGATGGTGGCTTTCCCGAAGCCAAGGTGCTGAAACAACGCGTCCGCGATGTGTTCGATCCTGATCGTGATTTGGGACATAACGACCGCTAAGGCTTTTCCAACCCAACGCGCAGTGATCTCAACACATAGCCTAGTCCGACAACATCCCGTACATGACGATACTGTTGTAACTCACGACACCCAAGACTTCGCCATTATCGATCACTGGCGCTCGGCTAATACCAAAACGCTCAAACAGTCGAGCGCAATACTTTACGTTCATGTTTGCCGACACACCCAATGCGGGCTTGGTCATGATCTCATAAATATTAACGCGTTCAGGCGAGCGATTTTGTGACAGTACCTTTTTGGCGATGTCATTCATCAGCACCAAACCGTATTCGTCATTTTCATCACGCTTATCTACCACAAGTGCTTTGATATGCTTATCTCGTGCAATGCGAATTGCCTCAGCAACGGTAATTAATCCGTCTACTACGGCAAAATCATCTTTCATGACGTCACCAACGCGTTTCGTTACTTTCATAATTCATCCCCAATCACGCTACTCAATTCTTGCACTTGATGTGCCACACCGACCGCATCTTCGATATCTAACTGTACGGCAATCCCTTTTCCAGACGTCGCATCAAACTCGCCGACTTGATTAATGGTCTCCAAAATACTGCGAGCGAGGTGCTCTTCCACCACAAAAAGCAGTACGTCACGCTGCACATCAAGGGTCAAACCAAAAAAGGTTTTCTGCTTGGTGAGCCCTTCACCTCGCGCATTGTTAATGACGGTCGCACCCGTCGCTCCTGCCTTTCTTGCGGCATCAAGCACCGCATCGGTTTTTGAATCTTCAATGAAAGCGACAATCAGTTTGAATCGCATTATGGTTCCCTCGTTTCTTTTTGAGCCGATCCGCGTTTTGCTGACCACTCGGTTAACTGTGCATATCCCATGACGGTGATCATTGGGAATAAGCTGGCAAAGGCAATCAAACCAAAACCATCAATTAATGGGCTTCTCCCTGGAACCGTGGAGGCAAGGCCAAGGCCTAGTGCAGTCACTAACGGCACCGTTACCGTAGATGTTGTTACCCCGCCTGAGTCATATGCTAGCGGGACAATAAATTTGGGCGCATAAAAGGTTTGAATAACCACCAATACGTAGCCAGCAATAATGTAGTAATGGATAGGATCGCCGGCGACAATACGATAACAACCCAACGAGATACCGAACGATACCCCAAGCGCCACTGAAAATCGCAACCCGTTTACACTGATCGCCCCCCCCGACACCTGCGCCGCCTTTATTGCCACAGCGATCAAGGAAGGTTCTGCCACTGTGGTGCTAAAGCCTATGGCCGCAGCAAAAATGTACACCCAATAGTAATGCTGCCAATCCACCACAGCGGGCATGACCGCGCCTTCACCGTATAGAAATTCCGGTGCAGTGAGCTGAATTGCCATCGACTCGCCAAGTGGGAACAAGGCCATTTCTAGCCCCATCAAAAACAAAGACAGCCCTAAAATAACGTAGGCGAAACCGAAAATGATTTTCTTTAGGTTCACCACAGGTTTGCGTAAAACCGCAAACTGAAAGCCAAAAATGATACAGACGATAGGAAATACGTCTCTGACCGTCGAAAGTAAGGTGTCGAAAAAGGTTGGGATAAGGGAAAGGAATAGGGTCATACCGCCACCATCCCGTAAACCATGACGAATATCATCGGGGATAGGGAGGCAAAGGCAATCAAACCAAAGCCATCAATCATCGGGTTGCGCCCTTTAATCACAGTGGCTAAACCAACGCCTAATGCGGTCACAAGCGGCACGGTAATGGTGGATGTGGTCACTCCGCCTGAATCGTAGGCGATGCCAATAATATAGCGCGGTGCAACCATGGTCATCGCCACCACCAGCATGTAGCCACCAATGATAATACGGTGGATAGGCCAGCCTTTGAGTATGCGCAACACACCCAGCATAATGGCAAAGCCAACCGAAAAGGCGACCGTGAGCCTAAGGCCATTAGCATAGGAAGACTGCGCTTCTTCGGTGAGAGGGATCATCCCCCCTTCAGCAGCCACTTCTGCGGCCTCTGCTGCGACAGCAGTGAGTGCAGGTTCGGCAATCGTGGTACCAAAACCCAGCAGAAACGCGAACACCATTAGCCAAAATACACTGCCTTTTTTCGCCAGCGCGTGAGCCATGGATTCACCGATGGGGAACAAGCCCATCTCCAAACCAAAAACAAAGAACGTTAGCCCCATCACGACGAGAACTAGGCCGATAACAATTGAAATCCAGTCTGGCAACGGCTGCTGCAAGACAACGACCTGAAAAAAACCAATGACCAAGATGATAGGCAGCAAATCTTTAAAACTTCCTAACATCGCGGTGAGCAATGCAGTAAATCCCTTCACACTCATTCCATTTGAATATACTCAGGTCACTAGCACTTCCCGAGTACGAACGGCAAACCAATAATAAAGACGATAAGACAATATACTCAAACAACCTCAAGATGCTTGAGTATATGCTGTCTTTATAACCCTGAGCCACTGTACAGGTATTTGCCATCCCACAATGTCTATAGGGTGATAAAGGTAACAAGGTTTTCTTTAAAATCGGTATCGTGGTCATTTCTGTATTTGGCGAGATAGTGATCATTCAACCGATTGAATGCATACTAATCTTATCGCTCATCGAAAGGATTATTCCCATGCACATTCTTGTCACTGGGGGAACGGGCTTAATTGGTCGTGCGCTCATCGCTCAACTGGAACATCATCAGGTCACTGTTCTTACCCGCTCACCAGAGATGGCCAAGAAAAAGTTACCCAGCAGAGTTCACCTGATTAAAGAGTTGGATGCGCTATCAGACTTCAATGGCATTGACGCGGTCATTAATCTGGCAGGCGAACCTATTGTTGACAAACGATGGACGGAACAACAAAAAGGCATTATTTGCACCAGTCGTTGGGGGATCACTGAAAAACTGGTGAATCATATCCTTGCGGCTGAAACGCCTCCTCATACCTTTATCAGTGGCTCTGCCGTTGGCTATTATGGCGATCAAGGCGATAAGATTGTCGATGAATCACTGAAGGTTGATGCGACTGATTTTGCTCACTCAGTTTGTGCAAACTGGGAAAAAATCGCGATGAAAGCCGATTCAGACCATACCCGCGTTTGCCTCCTGCGCACGGGGATTGTGCTGAGCAAAGAAGGCGGCGCTCTCAAGAAAATGTTATTGCCCTATCAATTCGGACTGGGCGGACCCATTGGTGATGGCAGCCAGTATTTTCCGTGGATCCACATTAATGACATGGTATCGGGCATTATCTTTCTGCTTGAGCATGCAGAAGCACGCGGGCCCTTTAACCTCACAGCCCCGCATCCCGTCACCAATAAAGCCTTCAGCAAAACACTGGCAGCAACGCTGAAACGACCTCATCTGCTTTTCACGCCAAAAGTGGCGATATCATTGATGCTGGGCGAGGCAGGTCAACTGCTTTTAGAAGGGCAACGCGCGGTGCCACGAGCGCTAGAAAATCTCGGGTTTGGTTTCGAGTATCCTGATTTGCCGCCGGCATTGGACGATCTGTTGAGTTAGCAACCTGCTACGTGAGCCACCAATCAGCCTAATCATAAATACAGCAAGACCGCGAATTTTCAAAAGAAACAAAAGAGAGAAAAAGAAAGGCACGTTTTCACGTGCCTTTTTGGTTTTCGTATTTTCAACACATTATTGTCTAAGCGGCTGTAGCAACCCTCTTATCATCCATGCGACGGTTAAGAAAACCAATCCAACCGCAAGCGTGGGCAAGCTAAGCCAAACTTCTGGGTGTAAGCGAACAGGCAATTCGACGCCCCACTTCAACAGCGCTGCCATCGCCAATTCTGCCCCCCCCACCGCCATGCAACCCGAAACAAAGGCCATGATGCCGTATTCCGCCCACAAGGTAGTATTGATACGCTTCTTACTCGCGCCCAAGGTACGATACAGCATGATTTCACGTTGTCGTTCTGACAAGGTAATGCGCAGCAAGGTCAGCAACAGCAATAAACCACTCACCACCGCCAAGCCAGCCAGTACCGACAACGACAAACTGATTTGCTTCAAAATCACTTGGATTCTGCCACTCATGGTGCGCAAATCGAGCAAGGTTATGGTGGGGTAATCACGGCCTAACTGATTGAGAACATCGCTTTGCTCTTGCTCCAAACGAAAACTTATCAGCCAGTTCGCTGGCAGTGTCTCCACGAGCGCAGGGTCAAAGATGAAGTAGAAATTTGGCTTCATGTTTCGCCATTCCACATCGCGAATTGAGTTCACGGTGGCAGTAAACTCCTGACTACTGACGCTAAAAGTTAGCTCGTCGCCCAAACGTAAACCAAGACGTTCAGCAATGCCGCTTTCGACAGATACACCGCCTTCACTTGGCCAAGTACCTTGCAATACCTCATTGTGGCTCGGCAATGTGTCTCGCCATGTGAAGTTCAGCTCGCGACGTAACGCTTCATCACGTTCCTCGCGATTAGGCTCAAGATCCGCATAGTTGTCGCCGTTTTTACCTATCAATCTGCCGCGAATAATCGGGTACGCTTCCGATCGTTCAATGTTGTTTTCATCAACACGAGACAGGTAATCATCCAACTCTTGTTTAGCGATGTTCAGGGCAAACACATTGGGTGCATCAACAGGCAAGGTCTGCTGCCAATCTTCTAACAGGTCCGTTCTTAGCAGCCAGATAATCGACAGCAGCATGAAGGAGGTTGCCAATGCACCCAGTTGTGCACCGCTCGAAGCAGGATTACGGGTAATCCGGCTCAAGGCCAGTTTGAATGCAGGTCGTTTTACGCGTTTTTGTGCAAAGCGAAGCACCATAACGCCAAGCCCTGCCAGCAGGCTAAGCATAAGCACCAGTGCCGCCAACACCAGCCACAGCAAGCGATTGTCGTAGGACCAAGCAATCAGCGCTAAGATTGGCACAGAGGCAAGCGCCCAGCTCCAGGGATTCTTTCTTGCTCGCACTTTGCTTTGTTCTTGCAGCACACTCATTGCGGGGGCTTCAATTAAACGGATCAGCGGAATACCCAGCGCAGGTAATGCCACCAGCAAAGCCACTAATGGGCCTAAGATCCACGGCAACATGCCATAACTTGGCAGTGGCGAGGGCAACACATCAGCCAAAGGCAGGCGCAGTAAGTATTCCAGCGCTGCGCCAATGCCCAAGCCCAGCACGGTCGCCATGACCATCAACATCAGCAACTGCCTTGCTAGCCAGCGACGAACCCAACTTCGTTGTGCCCCAAGGCTTTTGACCATGGCTAATGTTTGGGTGCGACTGTCCGCGTAATGTTGGCAAGTCAGCAACAAGGTCGCCGCTGCCATGATGATGACCAACACGACGGTTAACGACAAATACCCGCGACTGCGCTCAAGCATGTCACCGGTGCGATCCCCGTCGTTTTCGTCAATCCAACGCTGACCGTCAGTGAGGGTGTATCCAGATTTTACAGCGGCTAATTCATTGTCGCTGCCACGAAAGAAATAACGGTAGCTGACTCGACTGCCAGGGCGCACAACACCGGCGGCTTCAACATCGCTTTGGTGCATCAATGCCGCTGGCATTTGGCTAAACGGATTGAAAGATAACTCAGGCTCTGAAACGATCATCCCGGACACCGTGAGGGTTAAATCTCCCACATCAACCTGATCCCCGCGTTTCACGTCCAGCAGTGAGAAAAGGCGCTCTTCCAGCCACAACTCGCCCGGCTGAACCTTGTCATGCATCTCGGCGTCACTTTGTAGCTCCAACGCCCCACGTAGCGGATAGTTGCTCTCAACCGCCTTCACGGTGATGAGTTGCATGTTGTTGTCACTGAATGCCATGGTGCCAAAGCGCGTTTGATCTGAGCCTTCCGCGCCGGAAGCGTCAAGTGCAGTCAGTACCTCTGGTGCCAAAGGCTGGTTACTGCGAAGCACCAAATCCGCCGCCAGCATCGAGCGGCCTTGCTGGGTTAAAACAGACTCAATACGCCCCGCCAATGCCGACAGCGCAAAGACACAAGCAATAATAAGTGCAAGCGCCGCAACAACAGGCCAAAGCTGACCATGAAACAATTCACGCCACGCCCAGCGCCAAACCAAATTCTTCCTCATGCCGCCCCCACCATTTCACCCGCATTAAGATGCAAGGTTCGGTGGCAACGATCAGCCAAAGCAGGATCGTGAGTCACCAAGATCAGTGTTGTTCCGTGGTCGCGATTGAGAGAGAAAAGCAGGTCAATCACGGTTGCTGCGGTGTGCTGGTCAAGGTTGCCTGTCGGTTCGTCCGCAAACAGCACACGAGGCTTGGTCATAAACGCTCGTGCAATGGCTACGCGCTGTTGCTCACCGCCAGAAAGCTGCGAAGGCAAATGGGTTTCACGGCCATTGAGCCCAACTGAGGCAAGCAATTCCATGGCGCGTTCTTCGTCTTCATCCTCACCGCGAATCGTGCAAGGAAGCAGTACGTTTTCCAGGGCAGTCAAAGAAGGCACAAGCAGGAAGCTTTGGAAAACAAACCCGATAGATTCAGCCCGCAGTGCAGCACGCTGATCGTCATCAAGCTGGCTAAGAGGCTTGCCCAATAATTCGATTTCTCCGGTACTTGGTGTATCCAATCCGGCAAGCAGTGTCATTAGTGTTGACTTGCCTGCACCAGAAACGCCCACCAAAGCAATACTTTCCCCTTGCTCGACCTGAAGCGAAACATCCTGCAATATGGTCAGAGACTGCGTATTCGTTGTTACTTTTTTTGAAACATTTTTCGCCCTGATCACTGGAGTTGTCATGATTCGCATCCTTTCTTTTTGTCTTTTAATTCTGAGTCAAAGCGCTGCGGCGCAGACGCTGCTTGTATTGGGTGACAGCCTAAGTGCTGGATACCAGATGCCCATTGAAAAAAGTTGGCCAAGCCTCTTAGAGCCTAACGTTGTTTCCGCTAGCCCTATCGAACGCGTCATTAATGCCAGTATTTCGGGTGATACCAGTGGCAATGGCCTCCACCGTTTACCCGCCTTACTTGAACAGCATTCTCCCGATTGGGTATTCATAGAGTTAGGCGCAAATGACGGGCTGCGAGGCTTTCCACCCAAGCAAGTACGCAACAACCTCGCCAAATTGATCACCCTCAGTCAGGAAAGTGGCGCAAATGTCGCTATCATGCAGATCCAGATCCCACCAAACTATGGTCAACGATACAGCAAGGCCTTTGCTGATATCTATCTGACATTGAGTAAAGAAATGCAAATCCCACTTATTCCGTTTTTTATGGAGAAGGTGGTATTGACCGAAGGATGGATGATGTCTGACGGCCTCCACCCCAACGAAATTGCTCAACCTTGGATTGCCGAATTTATGACCGAACAACTTCTCCCTCATCTGAACAAACAAGGATAGTAAAAACAATGACAAGTACCGTTTTGATAACTGGATGTTCAACGGGAATTGGTTACGCTTGCGCCCACGCATTGGCAAAGAAGGGCTTTGATGTCATTGCGTCATGTCGAAAAAAAGAAGATGTGGCAAGACTAAATGCCGAAGGACTGAATTGCATTCAGCTCGATTTAGCGGACACAGACAGCATTCTTGCTGCGGTTGAAGAAGTCAGAACACACACGGGCGGAAAGCTATATGGTTTATTTAACAATGGCGCTTACGGCCAACCCGGTGCATTAGAAGACCTCCCCACCGATGCACTTCGGAAACAATTTGAAACCAATTTCTTTGGGTGGCACACGCTTACTCAAGCCGTTATCCCGATGATGATGGCAAATGGCAAAGGCCGTATCGTGCAAAACAGCTCTGTGCTGGGTTTTATTGCGCTGAAGTTTCGCGGCGCATACAACGCCAGCAAATTTGCGGTGGAAGGCTGGACTGACACACTGAGACTGGAACTAAAAGGCACCCCCATTCAAATCAGTTTGATTGAACCGGGTCCGATCGATAGTCGCTTTCGCGCCAACGCGCTTGATGCCTTTCTTCAGGCTATCAATCTCAATACCAGCCGCTTTAAAAAAGATTATCTCGCCCAACAATCACGCCTCGAAAGTGAGCATTCCACCAACAAATATACTTTGCCATCAGAAGCGATCATTGCACCTTTGTTACACGCACTAACCGCGCCAAACGCAAAAATCCGTTACCGTGTGACAAAACCGACCCACTATATGGCGATATGTAAAAGACTGCTCCCCGCAAGCGTGCTTGACCGTCTGTTGGCGAAAGGAGGCTAAAGGCGGTAACTGTCGATTGGTTCCCAAAAACTGCTGAAAAACAATCTTATCAAGTTCATATTTTTGTCATAAATGATCGGTAGGCTTAACCCTGTACCGTGAAACACCTGCCCCACCCTTCAACTTCAACGTGATGTGAGTCGGATCAGGCCGTAAACGGGGACGAAAACAAAAACAATAATTCCCCTCAAGGAGCCGGACTATGTCCTTAAGCCAATTGAACTGGCTCTGTTTGAGTGTAACGCTGGCTATTTTGCTTGTGTTCTAAGTCAGCGTTTCATATCGACAAACGCCAAGAGGAAGGCCACTGATTATCAGTGGCCTTTTTCATTTCTCGCCAGTGATAGCCATGAAAACTCTCATCTTTGCCATCAAGCACTAATTTCATGCGCTAATGCCTTGAATTTTCGGTGCTCTCCCCCCACCTTTACAGCATTACTCCTTTAATCAGGCGATAACATGCAACCTAATTACATTGTTGAACTTACCGAGCAAAACTTTCAGCAAGTGCTGGAAAACTCAGTAACAACACCCGTCCTGATCCACTTTTGGGCTCAGATGAGTCCTGAAAGTACGGAAATCATTCCTGCAATCGAAAAACTGGCACATGAATACGCAGGGGCGTTCACACTGGCATTGCTCGATTGTGAGCAGCAACAAATGTTGGCGCAACAGTTTGGCGTGCGCGCTTTACCAACCATTGCCCTGTTCAGCAATGGGCAACCTGTCGATGGTATTGCGGGCCCACAAACCGAAGACACTATTCGTGAAATGCTGACGCGTCATCTGCCTAGCCAAGATGAAATGGCATTCAAGCAAGCACTGGCACAAATTGCCGAAGGTAACCACGCAGAAGCACTGCTGCAATTGAAGGCACTAGAAGCCACGCTGAGTGAGGCGGGAGCCTATAAATTGGCGTTGGCGGAATGTTATGTCGAAACACAGCAATATGATGCGGCAGACGCGATTCTTGCGACCGTATTAATGCAAGATCAGGATGCGCAATACAAGGCGCTCGTTGCCAAAGTTGAACTGCACAAGCAAGCTGCTGACACACCGGAAATTCGCGAGCTTGAGAAAGCATATGAAGCAGACCCAAGCAATGCTGAAGTCGCCTATGAACTCGCTGTTCAGTACAGCCAAGTTAGCCGACAAGAAGAAGCGCTGGAGATCTTGATTGGTCTACTACGTAAAGATCTGAACTGTGCCAACGGCGACGCGAAAAAGACCATGATGGATCTTCTCGCTGCACTGGGGCAAGGCAATGAGATAGCAAGCCGTTATCGTCGCCAGCTCTACTCACTGCTCTACTAATTGACACACCACTGAAATAAATCATCATTGCCTCATTATTATATAGCCCCTTATCTATAGGGGTTATTCCTCTTTAAAATCATCACTGCCCACAAAAACACACAGCAAAAGTCTCACTTTTGAACCACACTAAACCTTGAACTTGCAGCTAATGAGTATCAATCCTGCTCGACAAAGTACGCCAGTGGAGAAAAAGCCATGTTAATGAATAAGTTAACCATCAAATCAAAACTACTGATCGGTAATTTGATCACAGCTTCGTTACTCGTGGTGCTTTGTGGTATTGCGTGGAGTGGGATCAACACCATGGATAAAACCGCTGACATGGTGAGCCACACTTACAAAGTCATCGATAACTCCAATGGCCTTGTCAACGCGATGGTAGACAAAGAAACGGGTTTAAGAGGATTTGCTATCGGTGGCGGTGATGACTATTTAGAGCCTTATTACGCTGGGATCACCGCGTTTGATGAAAGGCTGAAAACAGTCAAAAAACTTACCAGTGATAATCCCGCTCAGCAAGTACGATTCGACGATGTGGCCAAAGATGCCGCTGCATGGGATGCCTATGCAGAGGGTGTTATCACTTTGCGAAAAGATATTCGTGAAGGTGAAAAAGCCAATACTCAACTCAAAGAACTTATTGCTTCCGGTATTGGTAAGGAAAAATTTGATGGCCTTCGCGCAGAAATTGCCACAGGAAATTTTGGTCTCGCTGGCACTCGCCTTCTTGAAGCTATGGTGAACATGGAAACTGGCTTACGTGGCTTTATGCTCAACCGCCAGGAGGAATATTTGGAGCCGTACCTGGGAGGCAAAGAAACGGTAAACAACATTCTAAAAACGCTTCAGGGCACAAAACTCGCGGCAGATGCAAATGGCTGGATTGACGGCTATGCCGAAAAAGCCATCGCAACGGTTCGTGAGGCCAATCAATATGCAACAACGTCAGACTTGTTCAACAAGCTATCTAAAAAAGAAGGTAAAGCTTTTATGGATAGCCTGAGAGAAAAAGTCTCCGCTATTGTTGCCGTGGAAGAGAGCTTAAAAGATCAACGCTATATTGCTGCCCACCAAGCATCAACCGTCGCATCAAACGTGATCATTTTCGGTGGGCTGCTTACCATTATCGTGGCGATTTCTTTTGGTATTTTCGTTTCGAACTCCATCACTAAGCCCATCAACAAAGTGGTGGTCGCAGCAGGAAAGCTCGCAAAAGGCGACCTGACCTTCAATCTGGATAAAGGTCACAAGAACGAAGTTGGTGAGCTGCAAAATGCGCTGATTGCAACATCAGAAAGCCTCAGTAACATTATCAGTAACATGGCTAAAGCCAGCGACCGATTAACAAACGCGTCAAACGAGCTAGGGAAAACCACCCACGCCACCAGTCAAGGGGCGCAAAACCAGTTAAAAATGACAGACCAAGTTGCTGTTGGTATGCAGGAAATGGCCAGTGTTGTTGGGGAAGTATCTGCTAACGCCGAGTCAGTGGCACGTCTTGCCGATGAAGCTCACGGTCATGCTCAGTCAGGCATGAAGGTGGTACAAGGAACCATCAGTAGTATCCAGCAACTTGAAGGGGAAGTGAAAACAACAGCCAATCGCCTTAATGAGCTCGCGCAGGAGACAGACAATATCGGCGGCATTCTAGATGTGATATTAGGTATTGCCGATCAAACCAATCTACTCGCCCTCAATGCGGCCATTGAAGCTGCCCGTGCAGGTGAACAAGGCCGAGGGTTTGCCGTTGTGGCGGATGAAGTAAGAGGATTGGCACAGAGAACGCAAAATTCCACATCAGAAATACAGTCACTGATTGAAAGGCTGCAACAAGGAACACGTGAAGTAGTCACGAGTATGGAAAAGAGCAGCACTATTGTTCAATCTAGTGTGGCTGATGCTAGCAAGTCGGGAGATGCGTTCGATACGATCACTCAAGCCATCAGTGAAATTCAACAGTTCAGCACATTAAATGCCACAGCCTGTGAAGAGCAAAGCGCAGCAACCAATGAAATAAATAATAATGTTCAGGAAGTCAGCATCATATCGAAGAAAAGTGCGGATGGTGTAGAAATCACGGTTAAGTCCACTGATGAGCTCTCGCAATTAGCAAGTACTCTGAAGGGAATTGTGGATCAATTTAAGCTCCGACAAGCCTGAGTGTAAACTAGCTCCAACATGTAAAAAGGCCGCTTTGATAGCGGTCTTTTTTCTTTCTGTTACCCGTCCTAAATAAGGTTGACACTTTTCTATTCAAAAACTGGAGAGTGTTATGAAATCAACCACCCGTTACCCAAAATTTGGTTTCAACGCACCTTCCCCAGTTAAGGGCATACATAAGTCTTTGTGTATCAAATCACGACAAGTGTTATATACCAGTCGAGCAATTATCGTTCCAACAAGACTGATAGCAGATGCCCGAGAAAGTGGCTAGCCAGCACACTAATTGGTCGTCAGTCTTCAGTTCTCATCGATGCGTTTTCACTGTTCGAAGACAGAGCTTCGATGATGGGACAGCAAGCACTTTCATCTCCAGGACATGCACTAGCTAAGGATTTTAGCGACGTTTTCATCGCCTGAAGTTCTTTGATTTTGTCGTCAATCTCAGCGATTTTCTCTAACGCTTTTTGTTTTACATCAGCGCTGCGACGGTTCGGATTACGTGACATATCCAATAGAGTTTGGCATTCATCCAAACTAAACCCGACCAATCTCGAACGCTTGATCATTTGCAATTCATTGATATGACATTCGTTATAGGCGCGATATCCATTCTCACTTCGCTCAGGTTCACTGATGACCCCTTTTTGCTCATAGAAACGAATAGTCTTCGCTGTCAGCCCCGTTAAACGAGAAACCTCATTTATTTTCATCAATGACTCCCAGTCTCAAATTCACGCTTGACCTTACAGTTGATGGAAGGTTTATGCTCTGTATTATGAACAATTAGCCTGCCTGACTGCAAGTCATGCAAATGCACAATAAGGTTACCGCTATGGCTGACATTGAAATGACAAACGCAACCACGCCACAAAAGGCACAAGCGCTGATCACTCTGCCCCTATCAGGGCTAAGCTGCATGAACTGCGCCCGAAAAGTCATGGCGGCGGTTGAACCTATTGAAGGCGTTCATTCTGTCACCGCAGATAAAACCTCCCTGACCATCAATGCCGATGCACCTATTCAAGAGGTTATCAAAGCCGTCGAGTCATTAGGCTATCAAGCAGGTGAAACCCTAACCGTGCCATTGGCAGGGTTGAGCTGTGGACGCTGTATTGCAAAACTCACCAGCGCCTTCGAGCAAAGCGACACCATTTTTTATGCCGTTGTGAGCAAAACAGAGGCGACAGTGACAGGCACGATCGACAGAGCGGGCATAGTCGCTATTGTCGAAAAAACGGGCTATCAGGTACCTGGTCGGCAAGACGAAGTGATCGCAGGCATTGAGGCTAACGCTGAGGCACAAACTGAATCAGTGGATCAATCACCATCACTGCCTATCGATGCTGAGTCAGTAAAAGATACCGTGACCACGAACCAAACAACTGACAGCGTGACACAACAATTCATTTTGTCAGGCATGAGCTGCGCAAGCTGCGTCTCTTCGGTGGAAAGCGCGCTAAAAAGTGTTACTGGCGTTGATAGCGTGAACGTCAATTTGGCCGAGCGTACCGCACTGGTATCTGGTCAAGCCGCTGCAGCAGCATTGATTCACGCAGTTGAAGAGGCGGGATATGGTGCTGAACTTAGTGAAGATGAAACAACACGTCGCGAGCGCCAAGCCACGCTGTATGCGCAGCAGTTTGCAGAACACAAACGCAATACATGGCTGGCGTTAGGATTAGGCGCACCGCTAATGGCGTGGGGTCTGTTCGGTGGCTCAATGACCGTTGACAGCACCACCAGCCAAATCGCGTGGGGCATCATTGCTGCGCTAACGTTCGCCCTACTGTGCACGGCAGGGAAACACTTCTTTGTGGATGCTTTTAAATCAGCGCGTCATCATAGAGCAACCATGGATACCTTGGTTGCTTTGGGCACAGGCTCCGCCTGGCTGTATTCAGCTGCGGTCGTTGTCGCGCCAGCGCTGTTCCCCGATCAAGCTCGTCACGTCTATTTCGAAGCCACAGCAATGATCTTGGGTTTGGTCACACTCGGTCATGCCATTGAAGCCAAAGCCCGCGCATCAACGTCTAAGGCATTGGATCGACTGCTCGATTTGCAACCGCAAAACGCGTTGGTTGTGGAAAACGGTCAAGAGCGTGAAGTGCCATTGGCTGCCGTCACCGCTGGCATGGTGCTTCGCATCAAGCCGGGTTCAAAAATTCCTGTCGATGGCGTCGTAGAAAGCGGTGAAAGCTTTGTCGATGAATCCATGCTCACAGGCGAGCCATTGGCAGTAAGAAAAACGCTCGGTGATACTTTGCATGCGGGTACCGTCAACCAAAACGGCAGCATGTTGTTTAAAGCCACTGGCATTGGCAGCGACACCATGTTGTCACGCATCATCAATCTTGTTCGTCAGGCGCAAAGTAGTAAGCCCGCTCTAGCAAGAATGGCTGACACGGTATCGTCGATTTTCGTCCCAACCGTGATGATCATTGCGATTCTCACTGCGCTGGGTTGGTACAACTTCGGCCCTGACCCAAAACTCAGCTTCATGCTGGTCACAGCGACCACGGTGCTGATTATCGCCTGCCCTTGCGCACTTGGGTTAGCAACGCCCATGTCCGTCACCACAGGCGTTGGGCGTGCTGCTGAGCTCGGCGTATTAATCCGTGATGCAGAAGCGCTTCAACATGCGGCTGGCGTCGATACGGTTGTTTTGGATAAAACCGGCACGCTGACAGAGGGTAAACCTCAAGTCACGTCATTGGTGAATTTTGGACTCGACGATAATGTTGTTCTGCAACTCGCCGCAAGCTTAGAGCAAGGCTCAGAGCACCCGCTAGCAAAAGCAGTACTCGATGCAGCCAAGAGCAAATCACTGACATTGTCGAATATCGACCAATTTGAAGGTATTCCTGGCAAAGGGCTTCAAGCTGTCATCGACGGCGACACTTACCTGTTAGGTAATGCGCGTCTGATGGAAGAAAAAAGCGTGGACGTAAGCAGCGCCAGCGACGCTGCAGCGAAACAAGCAAAACGCGGTGAAACGGCGGTTTATCTCGCCCAAGGTACGACGTTGATCGGTCTAATTGGCATCAGCGATCCACTGCGACATGATTCAACGACTGCCGTCGCACGCATGAAGAGTTTGGGCTACAAGGTCGTCATGTTGACGGGCGATCACCCTGATACAGCCAACGCGATCGCTGCACTTGCAGGCATTGATGACGTGATTGCAGGCGTGCTGCCTGATGGCAAAGCAGACGCCATTATCACGCTGCAGGCCCAAGGCCGTAAAGTTGCCATGATAGGAGATGGGATTAACGACGCGCCTGCGCTTGCGAAAGCCGAAGTAGGCATCGCCATTGGAAGCGGTAGCGATGTTGCGATTGAAAGTGCGCAAATGACCCTGATGCGTCATTCCATTGATGCAGCAACTGATGGACTAGAACTGTCCAAAGCAACGTTACGTAATATGAAAGAGAACCTGTTTGGCGCATTTGTTTACAATTCTCTGGGTATTCCCATTGCAGCGGGTGTGCTATATCCCCTCACCGGTGCATTGCTTAGCCCCGTGGTAGCAGGCGCAGCCATGGCGTTGTCTTCTATCACCGTGGTGAGTAACGCAAACCGACTGCGCTGGTTTAAACCTCGCAAAGGAGGCAATCATGTTGGTTAATCTGATAGGCATTGGCCTGATTGCTTTAATCATTTGGTGGTTCTGGCTATCTGGCAAGAAAGATAAACAATAAAACTAAACATTTAGCCACGCGCCCTTACAGGTGCGCGTGGTGATAAAGATCTTAAAAACACTGAGGAGATAATCATGAAAACTCTACCTAAACTTGCCGCCTTTTCCCTCGCTCTTCTTTCAGCAAGCACTTTTGCGGCAGCAGGCATCACGTATAAATCCCCTTATTGCGGTTGCTGTAAAGAGTGGGTAAAGCACATGGAAGACAATGGCTTTGAGATGACCGCTGAAGACCATGTGAACATGAACCCCATCAAACAAAAGTTTGGCATCAAACCGCAGCTCGCTTCTTGCCATACTACTGTGATTGATGGCTACGTATTTGAAGGTCATATTCCTGCTAGTGACGTTAAGAACTTCCTTGCTGAAAAACCTAAGCTAGCCGGCCTTGCGGTTCCCGGCATGCCGATGGGCTCACCTGGCATGGAATACGGTGATCAAAAAGATGCCTATAACGTGATTGGCTTTTCAAAAAATGGCATGACGATGGTCTTTAACAGCCACAATTAACAACGCATAGTGACTTATTGGCAATGGGTCTCCATACTTTGATTTCATCAGCATGGAGGCTCAATGTTAAAAGTTATTACAATTCTTATCTCACTGTTTTATTGCACTTACACAGCCGCAGAACCCACTGTTTGGCAGGCAAAAAAAGGGCAACTGACTTTTGTGTTGATGGGGTCTGTCCATATGGGCAAACCTGATTTCTATCCCCTTCCTAGCAGTATTCTCGACCCTTTCCCACACACAACAGGGTTAGTCGTCGAAGCTGATCTAAACAAAGATACCCAGTTTGAGATTCCGCAGGGAGCGACGACAAAATCTCTTTTGAACAAACAAGAACTTCGCCGTCTGACGGAGATAGCCAAAGAGATTGGCGTACCCGAAATCGCCTTATACAACATGCCGCCATGGCAAGCAGCGTTGGCCATTCAACAGGCGCAAAGTGAGCAGTTTGAGCTCGACGCAACCCTTGGGGTCGATCTGCACTTTCTCTCTCTGGCGCAAAAAAAAGATATCCCAATCATTGCGTTTGAAACGGTTCAAGAACAACTGGATATGATTGCTTCAATGGGAAAAGACGGCCTACCGCTACTCGCAGATACCCTGAACTACTGGGAAGACTCGAAAGCACTACTACCTTGCATGTTCAGCGCTTGGGAAAGCGGCGACAGGCAAACCATGACGGCAATCGTTGATGACATGATGCAAGAGGCGGGTGTGCTGGAACACGTCATATTCACAGACAGAAATGAAAATTGGGTACAGCAATTAAGTAATACGGGTCGCTTTACTGATGGCACTTACACGGTTGTTGTCGGTGCACTTCATTTTTATGGCGAAGAGGGCTTACTTGCTTTGCTCGAAAGCAAAGGGTTTACCATCGAACCGTTAACTGAAAGCCGAAAAGCCGATTGCGACATTTCGGCGCTCCTGTCGCGAGAAGGTGTGTCGTAAAACTTAGCCGCTAACCACCACATTTGTGACAAGCATAGAAACCACGAAAAGCAGAATGAACCAGATGATGAATGACTTG
This sequence comes from Enterovibrio sp. FF113, assembly GCF_041439165.1. Classification (NCBI taxonomy): domain Bacteria; kingdom Pseudomonadati; phylum Pseudomonadota; class Gammaproteobacteria; order Vibrionales; family Vibrionaceae; genus Enterovibrio; species Enterovibrio sp. FF113. The sequence continues at coordinate 207,776 of NZ_JBGONO010000007.1, forward strand.
CGCATGAGATGTCCTTACAACGTGGGCGCGATACGCGCTGAAAGTGAATTCAGTTTAACGTAAACACCCCCTCCAACGCAGCGACAATTCTGATTTTGTTACACACTCAGCAGCCAAAAAACGAAAAAGCCTCTGCATTTCTGCGAGGCTTTCGAATGGTTGGTCGGTGAAGAGGGATTCGATTGGTGCGGCATTCCGAGGACCTGCCATCAAGCGGGGCGGCCTTCCAAGCCCGACCCTCTGGTCCGTCTTTATTCTGAAGCAGAGATGCGCTACCAAACTGCGCTATTCACGTGCAGCGTTTCGCTCTACGTCAGATGCAAAAAAGCCTCGCATTTCTGCGAGGCTTTTCAATGTTTGGTCGGTGAAGAGGGATTCGATTGGTTCGGCATTCCGAGGACCTGCCATCAAGCGGGGCAGCCTTCCACGCCCGACCCTCTGGTCCGCTTTTATTCAGAAGCAGAGATGCGCTACCAAACTACGCTATTCACGTGCAGCGTTTCACTCTACGTCAGATGCAAAAAAGCCTCGCATTTCTGCGAGGCTTTCGAATGGTTGGTCGGTGAAGAGGGATTCGAACCCCCGACCCTCTGGTCCCAAACCAGATGCGC